>NZ_JAAGPC010000012.1:0-97302 GCF_017104595.1 Burkholderia sp. Tr-20390
TCCGTTGAAGATGCGCACGTCACCGAGGTCGTCGCGCCGGCTCGCCGCGTAGACGGGCTGCGGCACGGTGAGCTGGTAATACGCGGCGGTGCCGTCGAGGTCGAGCGAGAAGCGCTGCGCGACGCGCGCGTCGGCCGCCGCGAACGACGCGAGCAGGCTCAGTCCGAGCAGGGCGGCGAGTCGTTTCATGGCGTGTCGTCCTGCGGCGCGGCGGCCTTCGGCGGCAGCGGCGAGAAATACCCGATCAACAGCAGCAGCACGCCGATGCCGATGAACGACACGATGCGCTCGATGCCTGTCACGTGCGACAGGTCGAACAGGAACAGCTTGACGACCGTGAGCGCGAGCAGCGCGGCGCCGACGAACCACAGCGGACGCAGCCCGCGGCGCGTGGCCCAGATCGTGATGGCCAGTGCGCAAAGCGTCCAGTACACGGACACCGATGCCTGCACCAGCGTCGATTCCGCCATCGCGCCGAGTTCGTACGGCACGCCGGCCCAGTGATGCAGCGTACGCAGCAGGATCGCGTTCAGCCACAGGAACGCGGTCGCGCCGGCCGCGCTCAGCAGCTCGACGCGATACTTGTCGAACGACCAGCCGAGCTTGCGTGCGCGCACGAACCACGACGCTGCGAGTGCGTAGACCACCGCGAGCACGAGGTCGAGCGGGTTGAAGAGCGGCACGCGCGCCCAGCTTCCGCCGTCCTGCGTGAAGTTCGCGTAGAAGGTCCACCCCCACATCACGACGATCAGCGGCAGCGACGCGAGCGCGCACACGCGGGCGATGCCGTCGCGGCGCGTCAGCCACATTCCGGCGAACGCGAACAGGCTCCAGCCGACCATGAACACCTGCTGGATGCCGAACGACGACAGCACGGTGTCGATGCCGTAGGCCAGGTGGAAGCGCTGATGCAGCGTGCGCAGCATCAGTGCGTTGAACCACAGGAACACGGTGGCGATGGCCACGTAGTCGACGACGCGCGGATGCCACGCGATGCCGAGCGTCTTCAGCCGGCGCAGCCACACGGCGAATGCAATGAACACCAGGCCCTGCGCGATGTCGAGCGGGTTGAGCAGCGGCAGCCAGAAGAGCGGCGCCGCGTTGCCGTCGCTGATCACGCTGGCGATGCTCCACAGCCACAGCAACGCCGCGAGCGGCGCCGCACCCCACACCTGGTACGCGCGCGGAAACGCCGCGACGGGCCAGCGCAGCCGCGAGCCGGGGCCCGACACCAGCAGGAGCAGCGCACCGAAGCCGTAGGCCCACGCGCTCCAGCTCCACGCGCCTTCGGGCACGTACGCACGCAGGCGCCAGAAGCCTTCGAGCGACAGCAGCCCGCACACGGTCCAGAACATCAGCGTATGCAGCGGCGCGATGATGCCTGCGGAGAGGGATGGCGCGACGCCGCGCGCCGAGCCTGGCGCGGAATCGGCGCCTGCGGTGCCGCGCGACTGGCGCCACAGCAGCGCAAGGCCTGCGCCGACGGCGACGGGCCACGCGAACGCGCCCATCCCCGACAGCGGCGCTTCGTGCGCATCGAACACACGCAGCGCGAGCAGCGCCAGCACCGGCGTCAGCGCGAGCGCGGGCCATTCGGCGAGCGGCCACGCCAGACGGCGGCGCGCGACGTGCGAGAGCCACGCGGTGCCGGCCGCGAACAGCGCGGTCGAATCGACGACGAAGCGGTCGGCATGCAGGTCGACGTGACGGCTCGCGTAGACGAGGATCTCGTGCAGGCCGCCGCTCACCCACCACAGCAGCCCCCATGCGGCGGCGGCGGCGCCGATCTCGGGCATCCACGCGTGCCACGCGCGGGCTTCGCCGCGCCCGTGCAGCCACCAGCCGGTGAACAGGCCGGCGAGCGCGATCAGCAGCATCGCGATATACGGGCTGTTGAGCACCGGCAGCACGGTGGCGTCGGCCGGCCCGAGCAGGCTCGTGAAGAATGCGCCGGCCGCGGCAACCTGCATCAGCAGCCCGAAGCCGAACCGCAGCATGCGCTTCTCGCGCACGCCGAGCCAGACGACGGCCGCGCCTTCGATCGCCCAAGCGGCGCTGGTCGTCGGGCCGGAGAACGCGAGCGGCACGGCCAGCGTCGCGAAGATCACCGCGAGCGCGAGCGTGGATTCGAACAGCAGCGCGAGGCGGTCGCGGCGCCGCGCGAGCCACGCGGTGACCACGACGTAGAACGCCGACAGCGCGACGGCGCTCCACGCGAGCCCGAACGGCATGTCCTTCACGAGCGACGCCTGCAGCGCGGTGGCGACGATCGGCGTGCCGAACACGAGCGTGCCGTCCACGTAGTGCCGCAGCGCGAGTTCGCGCTTCACCGCATACAGCAGCGCGATGCCGACGTACATCAGGAAGAACAGGATGAGGAACGGCTCGGTGCTCGCGAACAGCGCGGGGCGGTAGGCCGTCACGCCCCACGCCGAGCCGATCGTGAACGTGAAGACGAAGCCGAGCAGGTTCAGCGGACGCCAGGCCTTGAACCACGCGATCGCGAAGATGCCCGCGTTCAGCAGCGCGTAGTAGCTGAACAGCGCGACATGGTTGCCCTGGCCGGTCGACAGCAGCACCGGCGCGAGAAAGCCGCCCGCGGTGCCCATGAACGCGAGCGGCAGCGCGTTCTGCCGCACCGCGAGGAACGCGCTCAGCGCACACACGGCCACCATCAGCGGGAACGCGGCGCCGACGGGCAGCAGCGCGTAAAGCTTGGTCGCGGCGAAGATCGTCAGGTACAGGATGCCGACGCCGCCGCCCTGCAGCACGAGCCCGTACGCCGCGCGGCGCGCGCGCACGCGCCAGCCGATCGCGAGCAGCGCGGCCGCGGCGAGCGCGGTGCCGGCGAGGCGGAATTCGATCGGCAGCATGTTGTTGTCGGCCGCGTACTTGAGCAGGAACGCGACGCCGAAGAACAGCACGATGATCCCGACGCGCACGACTGTGTTGCCGCCGAGCAGCCAGTCGCGTGCGGCGCGGAATGCGCGCTCGACGAGGTCGGGCTCGCGCGGTTTGGGCGGCGCGGGAGGCGCCGACGGTGCGGGGGCCGGGGCGGCAGGCGTTTCGCTCGCGCGGATCGCGGCGGCCGGTGTCGGTGCCGGCGTGGCGGCGCGAACGGGGGTGGGAGCCGGTGCCGATACGGACGCCGGTGCGTCCGTGCGTGCGGCGGCCGGCTGGGCAGGCGCGCGCGGTGGGAGGACGGCCGAAGGCGGGACGGGTGCGGATGGGGTGGCGGAGGCGGTGCCGGCGGGCTTGTGCACGGTCGCGTCAGTTGTGGCCGTGCCGGCCTTCGCACCAGCCAGCTGGCCGCGCAGCGACGCCACTTCGCGCGTCAGCGTCTCGACTGTCGCCTCGAGGCGCGCGACGCGCTCGGCCAGGGGAGCCGGCGGCTGGGCGGGCGGTGCCTGCATCGCGAACGCGGCGGGCGCCGTGCCGTTGTTCTTGCGCTTGCGCTGTTGCAGCGTGTTGTCGAGGCAGAACCCGATCGCGGCGCCGAGCACTGCGCCGGTAATGGCGGAGAAATCCCCGATCAATGCGGCAATCCCGCCCACGATGAAGCCGATTGCGGTAAAAGCCCAGTTCATCTCGCCTTGCTCCCTCTCTCGTATCGTTATCGGCCTGCGATCGGATGTCTGCCGGTCGAGGCGGTATCGGCATGGCCGGCAGGCGAACCGGCATGCGCTGCTGACCACGGTGGCCGCGTGATGGCCTGTGTCGCGGTCAGCCTGTTGGCGGGGAATGTATCACAGCGGCTGTCGGGGATTTTCCGGGTTGGCGCGGTATCGCGGCGTGCACCGTCCGGTGTCGCCGCGCGGCTTTTTGCACGGTCATGCTTTTTATTGGTGGAGGCGAGGCGCTTTCGTCTGAGCAGATCGACGCGTGATCGGACGTGAAATTGTCGTAAAGCGACGCGTGCCCGATGCGAATTGGCGCAAGGCGCGACGCGATCCGCGCCGCGTTGCTGCGCACAAGTCCGACGCGCGATGCCCGCCGTTGCTGGCCGTGCGCGTATTGCGCCGCCGCAATCGGGTGCCGTCGCGTGCCGCGCCCCGCCCGGCGGGGCTGGCAGCCGTGTCGTATTTGCGCAAGCGTTTGTCGTAATTCGTCGGCAGGTCGGGGTTTTTTCTGGCAACTATGTAGGCACGCTAAGACAAGCGCGAGTCCCCGCTACACGAGGAGAAGGTTTCGATGGATGCCCCCAAGGTCGTGGTCGAAGGTCTGTGCAAGGTGTTTGGAAGCAACCCGCAGCAGGCGCTCGACATGCTCGCCGCCGGCGCGACGAAGGACGATGTGCTCAAGCGCACCGGCCAGGTCGTCGGCGTGCACAACGTCTCCTTCGATGTGCAGGAAGGCGAAATTTTCGTGCTGATGGGCCTGTCCGGCTCCGGCAAGTCCACGCTGATCCGCCTCGTGAACCGGCTGGTCGATCCCAGCGCCGGCAAGGTGATGATCGACGGGCTCGACGTTGCGTCGGCGCGCCGCTCGGCGCTGACCGCGCTGCGCCGCAAGGACATGAGCATGGTGTTCCAGTCGTTCGCGCTGATGCCGCACCGCACCGTGGTGTCGAATGCCGCGTTCGGCCTGGAAGTCGCGGGCATGGGCAAGAAGGAACGCGAGCGCCGCGCGATGGAAGTGCTCGAGCAGGTCGGCCTCGCGCCGTTCTCGCACAAGCTGCCGTCCGAGCTGTCGGGCGGCATGCAGCAGCGCGTCGGCCTTGCCCGCGCGCTGGCCGTGAACCCGTCGCTGATGATCATGGACGAGGCGTTCTCCGCGCTCGATCCGCTCAAGCGCCGGGAAATGCAGGATGTGCTGCTGCAACTGCAGAAGGAACAACGCCGAACGATCATGTTCGTGTCGCACGATCTGGAAGAAGCGCTGCGCATCGGCAACCGCATCGCGATCATGGAAGGTGGCCGGCTCGTTCAGGTCGGCACGCCGCAGGACATCATCGCGAACCCGGCCGACGATTACGTGCGCGCGTTCTTCGACGGCATCGACACCAGCCGCTACCTGACCGCCGGCGACCTGATGCAGACGGGCGCCGTGCCGATCGTGTCGAAGTGCGATGCCGCGAACGTCGCGGCGACGCTGAACGGCAGTGCCGACTATGCGTTCGTGCTCGATGCGCAACGCAAGATCCGCGGCTTCGTCACGCGCGAAGCGATCGGCCAGGCGACGCCGTCCGTGAGCCCGATCGAATCCATCCGGCGCGACGCGTCGCTCGAACATGTCGTCGCGCGCGTGGTCGCGAGCCCGAATGCGCTGCCGGTCGTCGACGACGACGGCTGCTACTGCGGCTCGGTCGATCGTGCGCTCATCCTGAAGGCCATCACGCGTTCGCGAGGTTCCCATGTCTGAAATGATTCCGCTCGGTACCTGGGTCGACCAGTCCGTTCACTACCTGCTCGACCACGACGCCAAGACGTTCGACACGATCGGCCAGGCGATCGAGGGGCTCGCGGCATTCGTCGAGCACGGCCTGCAGGCGATCCCGATGTGGCTGATGATGGCGATCTTCATCGGCGTCGGGCTGTGGCGGGTGGGCTGGCGCTTCGCGCTGTTCACGACGCTGTCGCTGCTGCTGATCTTCGCGACGGGCTTCTGGGACCAGACGGTCATCACGCTCGGCCTCACGCTGTCGTCGACGATCATCAGCCTCGTGCTCGGCATCCCGCTCGGCATCTGGGCCGCGAAGAGCAAGTGGGTCGCCGCGATCGTGCGCCCGATCCTCGACCTGATGCAGACGATGCCCGCGTTCGTCTACCTGATTCCGGCCGCGATGCTGTTCGGTCTTGGCCGCGTGCCGGGGATTCTGTCGACGGTGATCTTCGCGATGCCGCCGGCGGTGCGCCTGACGAGCCTCGGGATCCGCCACGTGAACCGCGAGATCGTCGAAGCCGGCCAGGCCTTCGGCTGCACGCCGTGGCAGCTGCTGTACAAGGTGCAGTTCCCGAATGCGCTGCCGTCGATCATGCAGGGCGTGAACCAGACGATCATGATGGCGCTGTCGATGGTGATCATCGCGTCGATGGTAGGTGCAGGCGGCCTCGGCAACGACGTGCTCGCCAGTATCCAGCGCCTCGACATCGGCCTCGGTTTCGAAAGCGGCCTGTCGGTCGTGCTGCTCGCGATCATTCTCGACCGCATCACCGAAAGCTTCGGCCGTGCACCGGGCACCGTGAAGGCGCCGCTGTTCTCGGGTCTCAAGCAGCTGTTTCGCGTGAAGGCCGCGCCCGCGCAGGCCTGACCTCCGGCGGCCGGCATCCCCGGCCGCTCACCCTGAATGAATAACGGCTTCCGCGGTTTCGGCCGCGGGGCTGGCCCCCTGCAACCTCCTCGCCAGGAGACCGATGTGACGTCCGCCGTCGCTGTCGCGCCCGCAGCCTGCGTTTCACCGGTTTCATCGCTCGCCCATTTCGGCTTCCTGACGCTGCCGAACTTTTCGATGATCGCGTTCTCGAGCGCCGTCGAAGTGCTTCGGATGGCGAACTACGTCGGGCGCGCCGATCACTACCAGTGGTCGATCTATTCGCTCGACGGCAGTCCGGTTCACGCCAGCAACGGCATCGCGGTACGGCCCACGCAGGCGCTCGACTACACGAACCTGCCCGACGTGATGATCGTGTGCGGCGGCATCCGCATCCGCGACGTGGTCGACGAGGGCGCGCGCGATACGCTCGCGGCGCTCGCCGAACGTGGTCTGCCGCTCGGCGGCATCTGCACGGGCGCGTATGCGCTGATGTCGAGCGGGCTGCTCGACGGCTATCGCTGCACGGTGCACTGGGAGAACCTGTCCGCGTTGCATGCCGAGTTTCCGCAAGTGGGTTTCGCCGACGAACTGTTCGTCGTCGACCGCGACCGGCTGACCTGCACCGGCGGCACCGCGCCGCTCGACCTGATGCTGAACCTCGTCGGGATGCGCTTCGGCCAGCAACTGGCCGCGCAGGTATCCGAGCAGTTCATCCTGGAGCGCATCCGCAGCTCGACGGACACGCAGCCGATTCCGGTCGATGCGCGCGTCGGCTTCTCGCGCGCGGAGCTGATCGAGGTCGTGCGGCTGATGGAGGCGAACATCGAGGAGCCGCTGTCGCTCGAGGAGCTCGCACGGCTCGTGCGGCTGTCGCAGCGGCACCTGCAGCGCATGTTCAAGGTGTACCTGAACGTGTCGCCGACTCACTATTACCTGACGCTGCGCCTGAAGCGCGCACGCGACCTGCTGCGCACGACCGACGCGTCGATCGCACGCGTGACGACGGTCTGCGGCTTTCATTCGCCCTGCCATTTCAGCAAGGCCTACCGTGCGCAGTTCGGTCACGCGCCGAGCTACGAGCGCCGGTTGCCGGGGCGCTGACTAATCCAATGGTCCGCGACGCCGCCGGGATCGCGGCGCGCGGCTTCAATAAACGATCCCGCATTCAAGCAAACGACATCACTTTGAGGAGAAGCAAGATGAAGCGCCTATTGATCGCAGCGGTGTGCGGGATCGGGATAACCGCGCCGATGTCGGCCGTGTATGCGGCCGATCCGCCCGTGTGCAAGAACGTGCGCTTCGCGGACGTCGGCTGGTCCGACATCGCGGCGACCACGGGCCTCGCATCGACGATGCTGCAAGGGCTCGGCTACAGCCCGACGAAGACGATCGCGTCGGTGCCGATCACGTTCGCCGGCATCAAGAGCAAGCAGATCGACGTGTTCCTCGGCTACTGGTCGCCGACGATGGACCCGATCATCCAGCCGTTCACGAAGGCCGGCCAGATCAAGGTGCTGTCGACGCCGAACCTGACCGGCGCGAAATACACGCTCGCGGTGCCCGACTACGTGTACCAGGGCGGCCTGAAGTCGTTCGCGGATATTCAGAAGTACGCGGACAAGCTGAACGGCAAGATCTACGGGATCGAACCGGGCAACGACGGCAACCTGCTGATCAAGAAGATGATCGACGGCAACAAGTTCGGCCTCGGCAAGTTCAAGATGGTCGAGTCGAGCGAGGCCGGGATGCTGGTCGAGGTGAATCGCGCGATCCGCGACAAACAGTGGATCGTGTTCCTTGGGTGGGAACCGCATCCGATGAACGTGCAGATGAAGATCGACTACCTGACCGGCGGCGACGACGTGTTCGGCCCGAACTACGGCGAAGCGAAGGTGCTGACGGCGACGCCGCCCGACTACTCGCAGCGCTGCCCGAACGTCGCGAAGTTCGTGTCGAACCTGCAGTTCACGACGTCGATCGAGAACCACGTGATGATGCCGATCATGAACAAGGAAGACCCGAACAAGGCGGCGGCCGAGTGGCTGAAGGCGAACCCGCAGGCGCTCGACAAGTGGCTCGCCGGCGTGACGACGCTCGACGGCAAGCCGGGCCTGCCGGCGGTGAAGGCCTATCTCGGCGTGCATTGAACGTAACGCGTCGGGCGTCGCGGCTTCGGCTGGAAGCCTGACGTGTTTCCGAGCCGGTGGAAGCAGGGTGCGCATCCTGCTTCCGCCGGCTTTTTGCTTCCGGTTTCAGGTTCGGCCCGTCAGTGGATGGGCGATGCGCTAGACTGCCCGATCCCGATCGAGGAGGCGGCAATGATACGCAGTGCGCTTGAGGTATCCGGATGGCGGCAGGTGGCCGGCAGGCGGCCGAGGCCGAACGGCGCGTCGGCTCGTCGCGACGCAGGCTGCAACCGGACGATGCCGCACTGCGGCCATTCACGCGCATGAAGCGCATCGAGCAAGTGGTGCTGGCCGCCGATCTCGCGGGCACGGCGGTGTTCGCGGTCGAGGGTGCCAATGCGGCGATCGGCGCCGGGCTCGACCTGTTCGGTGTGATGGTGCTGTCGCTCGTCGTCGCGCTCGGCGGCGGCGTGATCCGCGATCTGCTGATCGGCGCACGGCCGCCCAGCGCCGTGAGCGACTGGCGCTATCCGGCGCTTGCGTTCGCTTCAGGGCTGTTCGCGTTCGTGTTTCATGAGCGGGTCGCCGCGTTTTCTCCGTCGCTGCTCACGACGCTCGATGCGGCCGGCCTTGCGTTGTTCGCGGTCGCGGGCGCGGTGAAGGCGCTCGAATTCCGGGTTCACCCGTTCATTGCGACACTGATGGGCGCCGTGACCGGTTGCGGCGGCGGCGTCGTGCGCGATGTGCTGCTTGCACGGATCCCGGTCGTCCTGGTCACGGACATTTATGCGAGCGCGGCGCTGCTCGGCGCGGTGGTCGTCGTATCGTGCCGACGGCTCGGTTGCTCGCCGATCGTCGCGGCCGTGCTGGGCGGCGTCGCATGCTTTGCGCTGCGGATGGCTGCGGTACGATTCGGCTGGCAATTGCCGAAAATTGCCGCCGGGGCGTGAGCGTTCGGCTCATTGCCCCTTCGTCGCCGCCGGCACGTCGAACACCCGATCGAACGCCCACTGGAACACGAACGCGTAGCCGAAGAAGAACGCGAACAGCCCGATGTCGACGACGAACGCGTCGAGCCACGAGATGTCGAGCCACCCCGCCACGACCGGCACCAGAATGAAGATCAGCCCGCCTTCGAATCCGGTCGCGTGCAGGATCCGCCGCCCGAGCGTGCGTGTCGGCTGGCGACGCGACGCTTCCCAGCGCTCGAACAGCGCGTTGAAGATCATGTTCCACAGCATCGCGATCGCCGACATCGTTGCCGACAGCGCGCCCGAATAGACGAGGTCCTGCTTGAAGATCGCCGCGATCGCGGGCGAGATGCAGGAAATCGCGATTGCTTCGTAGAGCACCGCCTGCGTGATCCTGCGCGGTAGGCCTTGCACGTTGTTGCTCCAGTGGGACGTCACTCGCCGCGGCACCGTGCCGCGACGTCCCGCAAGGCTATTCGCGTTGCACGCCTGCTTCAATTCACCTAATCTCACCCGGATTCAATTGAATTCAACCCGGCCCGAGCCGGCCCGCGAGGCCCCGTGTTCTCGAAAATCCCCCTGACCGCATTGCGTGTATTCGAGTCGTCGGCGCGGCTCGGCGCATTCAAGGCCGCCGCGGACGAACTGTCCGTGACGCCGGCCGCCGTGTCGCACCAGATCAAGTCGCTCGAAAGCCGGCTTGGCGTGCTGCTGTTCGAGCGCGGCGCGAGCGGCGTGCGGCTCACGGACGAAGGCGAACGCCTGTTTCGCGCGAGTCACGATGCATTGCTCGCATTGAGCCGCGGGCTCGATGCGGTGCGGCCCGAGGCGGCCGGCGAGCGCACGCTCGTGCTGACCACCACGCCCGCGTTCGCCGCGATGTGGCTGATTCCGCGCCTCGGCCGGTTTCGTCAGGTCGATCCGCAACTGCACATCAAGGTTGAAACCGGCAACACGCTTGCGGATCTCGAACGCGATGCGCGGATCGATCTCGCGATTCGCGCGACGTCGCGCACGTTTCCGGCACTGCACGAGATTGCGCTGATCGACGAGTATTTCGGCGCGTATGCGGCCGTCAGCTTCGACGCGCATCGCACGGACGAGCCGCTCGACCTGATCGAGACCGTGTGGGATACGCCGCTGCCGGTGTCGGTCGACTGGGTGTCGTGGTGTCGCGCGGCCGGCCGCGACGCGTGGCTCGAGCGCGCGGTGTTTCGCCACTACGACGACGAGCATTACGCATTGCAGGCGGTGCTGCATGGGCAGGGCATCGCGTTGCTCAGTTCGGTGCTGGCCGCCGAGCATGTCGAGCACGGGGCGCTGATGCCGATCGAGCCGGCGGTGCGGATCGAGGGCGCGCGTTTTGTCGCGCTGTGCCGGCCCGGGCGGGAGCGCGAGCCGCAGGTCAGGTCGTTTCTCGACTGGCTCGAAGAGGAGATTGCGCAGACGCGGGAGGCGGTGGGGCGGATGGGGGCGGGCGTTGAGCGGTAAAGCGGGCCGTGCAGGCCCGATGCGAACCGACCCGCTCGCACACCCACCATCACCCGAACCTGACGCAATAAACCGGTGGCAAATGCGCAGACACCAGTTGCCAGCTTTCGCCGCCGTCGCCGGACGTCCATAACCCGCCGGTGGTCGATCCCATCGCGAGGCGCGTACCGGTGTCATCGATCGCGAGCCCGTGCCGATACACGAGGTCGTACGCCGGTGCACTCGGCAACCCGTTCGAAAACTGCTCGAAACTGCGCCCGCCGTCGCGCGTGCGCGTGACGACGAACCTGCCGTTCACCGGAATCCGGCACGCGTCCTTCACGGCCGGCACGAACCACGCGGTGTCCGGTTCATGCGGGTGCACGGCTACCGCGAAGCCGAAGCTCGAAGGCTGCGCCTCGATGCGCCGCCAGTGTTCGGCGCCATCGGTCGAGCGGAAGATCGTGCAGTGATGCTGCGTCCACAGCACGTCCGGGTTGGCGGCGCATTGCACGACGCGGTGCGGGTCTTGCGCGTTGGGCTCGCCGCGCCGCTCGGGCGGCATGTAGTCGGCTTCCATGCCGTCGGCGGTCACGCGCCACGTCGCGCCGCCGTCGGCGGTCTGCCAGACGCCGCCGCACGAGATGCCGACCATCACGTGCCGGCTGTCGCGCGGATCGACCATCACCGAATGGATGCCCGGCGCATCGTATCCGCCGCCGCCCCATTCGGCGCGCTCCGGGCGATCCCACAGTGCCCGGTTGAGCACCCAGGAACTGCCGCCGTCGTCGGAGCGGAACAGGCCGCCGGGAATCGTGCCGGCCCACAGCACGCCGGGTTCGTCGGCGCCGCCGGTTTCGAGCGACCAGATTTGCTGGAGCGTCCACGGCGGTTGCGGCGTGCCGGGTGGCGCGTCGTCGTCGTCGCCGGTGCCGGCATTCACACTGGCACCGGCGGGTGGGGCGTCGGCGGGCTGCGGCGGATAGACGGGAACCGCGCATTCTTCCCAGTCGGCGGCGCCTGCGCGCCGGCGGTGCAGCTTGACGCCGAAATGGCCGAGGTTCAGCGCCGCATACAGCGTGCCGTCGCGCGGGTCGGCGAGCGCCATGCTGACCGGCTCGCCGGCGAAGTGCGGCTCACCGAGCGTCCAGCCGCCGTGGCCGTCGGCCTGCAGGACGAACAGGCCCTTGCGGGTGGCGACGAGCAGTCGATCGTTCATTTGCGATGTCTCCGGATGCCCGGCTTGACGTTGGGGTGCGCGGCCGGTGCTTGTGCATATGTCCCCTTATCCGCCCGTCAACGCCTGCACGACATAGACCCGGCTGGCGTCGCCGAGCACATCGGACAGGTGTTGCCGGTCGCGGATCGGCTGGCCGTCGATGAATACCGACAGGTGTTTGCGCAGCGCACCCTGGTCGTCGAGGATGTAGCCGCGCAGCCGCGGCTGCTCGCCGAAAACGGTGTCGAATGCTTCGCCGACCGAGTGGGCGTCGATCTCACGCTCGGGCGTTTCGATATGCCGCTGGATCGAGGCGGCGAAGAAGAGGTGCGCCATGGCGGTGGCTGGCAGGAGCCTCGCTGAGGGGACGGTCTGTAGTTTAGGCGATCCTTTGGGGGCGGAAAGCCGGCATCGCGTAGTCGCGGTGCGCCGGCGTGTCCGATCCGGCCGGGTCGACACGTTCCGGCGAATCGGCAACAATCCTTGCCGGATCGTCATCGCATACAGGAATCGACCGCCATGCGACCGTCAGTCGTACGCTTTCCATTTGCCGATGAAGGAAATACTTGCCATGCCGCGATCCGCGCTGTCGATCGTCAAACCCGCCGTCGACGATATCGTCGCGGGCCGCAAGCGGGTCGAAATCCGGTCGTGGGCGCCGCCGGTCATACCGTTGCGTGATCTCGTGCTGGTGCAGAACACGATCTTCCTGCGTCAGGACGGACAGGAGGACCCTGACGGGATCGCGCTCGCGCTGGTCGACGTCGTGGGGGTACACGACTGGACGCCGGATGAAGCCCGCGCGCAAGGCAAGCAATGGTGTGCCGGATACGTGTGCTGGGAACTGACGAACGTGCGGGCGATCGATCCGCCATTCCGATGCGCAGCGAAACGAGGGATCTATGCACTGGAGACCCCGGAGCGTCATGCATCCTGACTCCCGCGCCCGGGAACGACAGAGCCATCGGTGATGGTTTGCCGGGCAGATATCGTGCAGTCGTATTACGCGTACTTGTCACCCACCGCCGCCCTGACCGGATGCGTGTCATAGACGATGACCATGCGCTCGACGCGTCCGCTTTCGTCGAATTCGAACACATCGACGCATTCGAACTGCACCGCCGAGCCGTCCTTCAGCCCCCAGTCGTACACGAAGTAACCGGTTGCCCGTCGCGCGCCGGTCGCGCTGACGCAGATGTCGATCGCCGTGATGCGGCTTTGTCCGGATGCGGAAACGACTTTTTCGAAAAACGGTGTCGGCTGCATCCAGCCGAGAAACGGCGAATAAATCCGCGCATCCGGCGTGAACAATGCGCAGATCGCGGCGACGTCGCCGCGCTCGAGCGCCTTCAGGTAGGTGTCGACCTGCCGCGTGTATAGTGCTTTCGACGATGGGTCCATTCTCTTTCTCCGCGGGTTGTTGACGAGCCGGGCCGCGACAGGTGAGGCGGATCCGGTGCAACCACGATAGCGATGCACAGATGTCCGAACAATCGAAAAATCCGCAACCCGGGCATGCGGCCCGTGCATACCCGCTTGCCGAACTCACGCGAGCCCTGCCGCCGTTGACGGCGTTCCAGGCCTTCGTTGCCGCGGCCGAACTCGGCAGCTTCAGCCGGGCTGCCGATCATCTGTGCCGGACCCAGGGGGCGGTGAGCCGTCAGGTGCAGCAACTGGAAGTGCATTACGGGTGTGCGCTGTTCGTGCGTCATGCGTCGGGGCTGACACTGACTGCGGAAGGCGGCGCGTTGCTGACGGTGGCCGTCGACGTCCTGACGCAACTGGCACGCCACGCGCAGGCGCATGGCGGCGTCGCGCCGGTTCTCACGCTGCGGTTGCCGTCGACCTTCGCGATCCGCTGGCTGCTGCCGCGTCTCCCGGCGATCAATCGCGCACTCCCGCAGACCGAGCTGCGGATCCAGACGTCGGCGGACGACACGCCGGATTTCGCCGGAACCGACGTCGACGCGATCGTCGTACGAGGCGCCGGGCACTGGGCCGGCATGGTGTCGGTTCCGCTCTTTGCAGAGCGGCTGACGCCGATGTGTACCGGCACGCTGGCCGCTTCATTGAGATCGATCGCCGACCTTGCGCAGGCCACGTTGCTTCATCCCGCCCACGGGCACGACGAGTGGCGCTGCTGGCTCGCGGCCGTCGGCGCGACGCAGGTCGACCCGGAAGCCGGGCTCGTACTGGACACGCTCGAATTGACGCTCACCGCCGCCGAGCAGGGGCACGGCGTGGCGATCGGTGACCCGCGCATGGCCCGGGACCGGCTCGCGGCCGGGACGCTGGTCGCCCCGTTTGGCGAGGTCGTGGACAACGGTCTCGGCTATTTCCTCGTGTACCCGTCGCCGCGTGCGATGCAGCCCAAGATTCGCGCGCTGACGTCGATCCTGACGGAACTGGCACAGGACGATTCGCCGCGCATGGCGTGACGGGAAGCCACGCCGCTCACACGCGCTAAACCGGAATCGACCGCCCGCGCATCCTGATCCCGATCCGCACGACACCGATCACCGCATTCGACAGCCACGTGAGCAGGCGCGGCATCCCGCGCCGGCGGATATCGAGCAGCAGCACGATCCGCACCGCGTCGCTGTCGTTCCATACCTCGTGCAGGAACGTGTCGTCCCACAGCAGGAAACGCCCTTCCTCGAGCCGGTATTCGTGGCCGTCGACTTTCAGCACGGCGGCCGGCGTGCCGTCCGCGCGCGTCGGCATCGACAGCACCAGATAGCCGCGCAGGATGCCGCGAAACGGCCCGCGATGCGGGGGAATGTGCTTGCCGGGCGCGAGGAACGACAGCGATGCGGACAGCACGTCCGGCGATGCCGCGACGATCGATGCGACGGTCGGGCAGCGCGACAGGTTGCGCGGGAACGGCTGGCCGTACGCCTGCATGATGAACATCCGCCAGTCGCGTGCATCGTTGGCCGAGATGTCGTACTGCTCGCGCATGATCTCGTGAAAGCGCGGGATGCGCGGCATGTCGCGCGCCACGGCGAATGCCTCTGCCTGGATGTCGGTCCAGGCACGGACGAAACGCTCGGTGTCGGGAAACACGGCCGTGTCGAGCACCGCGCCGCCGTCGATATGGCGGTCGAACAGCGTGCGCAACAGGCCGGCTGCATAGTCGTAGGCGACGGACATGATCGATCGAAGGGCGATCCGTAAGGGGTGACGTCAGTCTGCCCGAAGCGCGGCGGGCGCTGCGTTACGTCAGGTTACGCCGGCTGACGAAAGAATGACAGTTGCATGAACGTCCGTGCCGGGCGCGCCCGGTGCTCGAGAAGCCGCGTGATCCGGGTTGCGCGACGCGCGGGAATAAACGCACGCGCTCCGTCGTCATACGGGTGTAGCACGTCGTCTCGTTGACTTCTCAAGGAGTGGAACATGAACACGCATTGGCTGGTGGCCGCCGCGGTGGCGGCGATTTCTCTCGCGGGTGTCGCGACGCAAGCGTCGGCACAGGCACTGACGCGCGCGCAGGTCAGGCAGGAACTGACCGACGCCGAAAACAACGGGCTGCGCTTCGTGACCGATACGTCGTATCCGGACGTGAGCCCGCTGTTCCAGCGGCAGGTCGAACAGATGCCGACGCATCAGGCCAGCACGGCGGTCGGCAGCGATCCGGCCGCGTCATCCGAAGCGGGCAGGCCGGCGACGATGTCGCCGCGCCAGGGTTCCGCCGCATGCGTCGGCCCCGCGAGCTTCTGCGCGGTTTATTTCGGAAGCTGACGCAGCCGCCTGCGTTCGCAGGTCAGGTATTCGAGGGATTCAACACGGTTGATCGATACGGAACATTGAAGGAGTTCATGATGAAAACATATATCGTAGTACTGATGATGATCGGCGCGATCGTCGGTCAGTCGGCTTTCGCGCAATCGGCCGCGCCGCTGACGCGTGCCCAGGTTCGCGACGAATTGATGCGTCTGGAAGCAGCCGGGTATGACCCGGCGAAGGGAGATGAAGGGGAGTATCCGGCGGACATCCAGGCGGCGGAAGCGAAGCTTGCCGAGCAGGACCGGGCCCGGATGGCGGCTGCCGCCGCGCACGCGCCGGCCGCCGGTATGCCGACGCAGACCAGCAACTAGGTGTCGACATGCTCTTGTGCGACTTCAGGCCGTCGTGTTCGCGGCACGGCCGAACGGCGCCGGCCGCGCCGCCGGCCATCGCGCGCCGCTTCGCGCGGCGGCGCGATCATCTCATCGGTCGCGTGCGATGAGCGGCCGGTCGGGCGTGCGACCAACCGGAACGAAGACGGTAGCGGTATCGGCGGCAATCCGGCACATGCGCACGATGGCATGCGGTGCCGCCAGCATGGCGATCACCAGGGCATCATGCGCTGCATGACCTGATCGCGCAGCACGAAGCGGTGCGCGAGCGCGGCCGCCACGTGCAGGCAAATGCCGACGAACAGTGCCCACGCGAGGATGCCGTGCACGTCGCCCATCGCGTGGCCGAACGCGGAGCCGGCCGCCGACAGCGCGGGCAACGGCACGATCCCGAGCAACGTCACGCTCCATGCGCGCGACGACGCGTTGATCCAGCCGAGCAGCGGCACCGCGATCAGCAGCGCGTAGAGCGCGAAATGCGTCGCGCCCGACAGTGCGCGCATCGCGGGCGGCAGGTCACTCGCGGGCGGGCGATGCGTCACGCGCCACAGCACGCGGCAAGCCATCGCCGCGAGCAGCGCGGTGCCCACGAGGAGGTGCGCGGCGATCAGGCCGATGGGCTGCGTGTCGCGATGCACGTCGGGCATCGTCCAGCCGATCGCATATTGCGCGATGACCAGCGCGACGATCAGCCAGTGAAGCAAGCGCGCAACGGTGTCATATCGGGCGGGCGTGGACATGGAGACTCCTGCGGACGACGGGGACGATATCGGTCGAGCGGATTCTACGTTCGCTTTCTTAACGAAACGTTAAGCAGGCGTCGCCACAATCGTTCTCCGCTGGACTGTCGCTTTTCTTCATCCTGACCTACGCGACCTTTCGAATCTTTCAGATCGATAGCGGTCGTCCGCACGGGAGACTCTTTCATCATGGCACCTTCGACGATCGAGCGATGGCGTGCCCACCTGCTGATCGCCGCACTGGCCGGCATGTTCATCCAGGGTTTCATGCTGGTGTCGTTGCTTGCATGGCACGTACCCGAAGCATTTTTCACCACGATGACGTTTCGTATCTGGGTCGCCATCGCGTTAGCCACCGCGATCCTTTCGGCCCGCAAGCTTGCCGACGTCGCGTTCCGCGCCGCGCTCGCCTGCGGCTACGTGCGCGTGACAGGAATCGATCGCCGCACGGTAGTCGTGTCATCTGATTGCGCGTATCGTCGCTTGGTCGTCCTTCACATCCGGCTCCACGGGAATCGATACGGCGGCGTGCACGGGTGACCCTGCGTGCGCGCGGCGGCTCCCGGGTGTCGTGGTCGCACGGGTCACCACTGGGGAGAAGCATGGTTTTGCTGCATGTGCTGCGCGCGCTGGCCGGGGCAATGTCGATCGTCTGCGGGCTGGGCGTGTTACTGGGCATTGCCTACACGATCACGGCCAGCGTGCTGGTCGGCCGGTTCTTTTCCCGGGCGCCGGCCGAGCCGCGCGACTATCCGGGCGTCACCGTCGCGAAGCCGCTGCACGGCGACGAGTGGCAACTCGTACAGCATCTCGAAAGCTTCTTCGTGCAGAATTATCCGGGGCCGGTCCAGCACCTGTTCGGCGTGCACGACGCGAACGACAAGGCGCTCGTGGCCGTCGAGGCGCTGCGGGCGCGCTACCCTGAAGCGAACATCAAGGTCGTCGCCGATGCGCGGCTCTATGGGCCGAACCGCAAGATCGCCAATCTCGTGAACATGCTCGAACACGCGGAGTATTCGGTGCTCTGTCTCGCCGACAGCGACGTTCGGGTCGAGCGCGATTATTTGCGCGCCGTCGTCGGCGCGCTGCAGCAGCCGGAGGTCGGCATCGTGACGAGCGTGTATCGCGGCATCGCATCGCCGGGCTTCTGGCCCGGTGTCGCCGTCGCGATGACGAACTACCATTTCCTGCCGGGCGTGATCACCGGGCTCTTCCTCGGGCGCGCACGGCCATGCTTTGGCCAGACGATTGCGATCACGCGCGCGACGCTCGAACGCATCGGCGGCCTCACGCGTTTCGCGCATCACCTGGCCGAGGATCATGCGCTGGGCGAGGCGGTGCGGCAGGTGGGCGCGCAGGTCGTCATTCCGCCGTTCGTCGTCGGGCATGCGTGCGTCGAGGAGACGTTCGCGAAGCTGTACGCACACGAATTGCGGTGGAGCTGCACGATCCGCGCGGCGGACCGGCTCGGTCACGCCGGCTCGGTGCTGATGCACCCGGTGCCGCTCGCGCTGCTGGCGCTGCTGTTTTCCGGCGGCACGGCCGTCGCGTGCGGGCTGGCAGTCGCGGCGCTCGCCGCGCGGGCGCTGCTGATGCTGAACACGAGCCGGGCGACCGGCGCCGGCCTGCGCGGCGCGCTGTGGCTGCCGTTCGTCGATCTCCTGCAGTTCGTCGTGTTCGTGTCGAGCTTCTTCTCGTCGCATGTCGTGTGGCGCGGCACGCGTTTTCGCGTCGACCGGGAAGGGCTGCTGTCGCCCGCGAGCGAATCATGACGACCCCAACGAACCCCGCTGCCGATGCCGCGGAGCGGAACGCCGCGCGGGGCGACGCACGGCTGCGCCACGTGGGGCGGGTGGCGGCGCTGGGCGGGCTCGCGCTCGCCGTGTGGCTGATCTGGCGCGAGCATCCGCTGGACATCCTGCATCGCCTGCAGATCGCCGGGGCCGGGCTGTTGCTCGCGGCGCTGGCGCACATCCTGCCGATGCTCGCGAATGCGTGGGACTGGCGGATGCTGATCCGCGGCCCGAGCCGGCCGTCGTTCGCGACGATGCTGAAACTCGTGTGGATCCGCGAATCGATCAACGGGTTGTTGCCGGTCGCGCGGATCGGCGGCGAGATCGTGTCGTTCGGCCTGCTGCGGCAGGCGGGCGTGCGGCCGGCCACCGCCGTCGCCAGCCTCGTCGCCGACATGCAGCTGACGCTGATCAGCCAGCTCGTGTTCGCGCTGGTCGCGATCGGCTACGTGCTCGAGCACGTGTCGTCCGACGCCGCGCGGGTGGCCGGCAACCTCGCGATCGGCATGGCCGCGCTGGTGCCGGTGCTGCTGCTGTTCGCGCTGGTGCAGCACGCGCGGCCGTTCGAACGCGCGATGCGCGTGCTCAACCGCGTCACGAGCGGCAAGGTGGTGGCGCTGGTCGGCGAATCGGCGCGCACCGATCAGTCGATCCGGATGATCTGGAGAAAGACCGGCATCGTCGTGCGTTATCTCGTGATCTGGCAGACGCTGCAGTTCGTCGGCTATGCACTGGAAATCTGGCTCGCGCTGTATTTCCTCGGCGCGGAGCCGACGTTCGCGCAGGCGCTCGCGATCGAGGCGCTGATCCAGCTCGTGAGCAGCATCGCGTTCCTGATGCCGGGCGGGCTCGGCGTGCAGGAGGGCGGGTTCGTGCTGATCGGCGGGCTGCTCGGGTTCGACCCGCCGACCTGTCTCGCGCTGGCCGGCGCCCGCCGCGTGCGCGACCTGCTGTTTTATCTGCCGGGCCTGCTGGCATGGCAGTGGGCGGCCGGTTCGGCGAAGCGGCCACGCGCGACGCAAAACCCGCCGTTGCCCATCGGGGAATCGGCCCGGCCGCGTTGATGTGACCGGGCAGCCCCTGCCCGTCACGCGCGGCGGGCCGCGCGGGACTCAGCGCCGTTCGTCGGCGAGATGGCTGCGGATCACGTCCGCGAACGACGTATCGCCCTTCAAGCCGAGCGCTTCCGCGCGCGACGTATCCCAACGGCCCGGCCAGCTGCCGACGATCTTCTCGACGCGCTCGTCCGGCACATGGCGGATCAGCTTCACGACGTCGTCGCCCGCGACTTCGCGCAGCGCCGCGATCATTTCGTCGACCGACACCGACAGGCCGGGCAGATTGATCACCCGTTTGTTGCCGAGCTTCGCGCCGTCGATCTCGCAGCCCGCGACGAGCGCTTCGATCGCGCCGCGCGGCGACAGCAACCACAGGCGCGTCGAACCCGGCACCGGGCACACGCTTTCCTCGCCGTTCAGCGGCTCGCGGATGATGCCGCTCGCGAACGACGACGCAGCTGCGTTCGGGCGCCCCGGCCGCACGCTGATCGTCGGCAGCCGCAGCACGCGGCCGTCGACGAAGCCGCGCCGCGCGTAGTCGCACAGCAGCAGCTCGGCGATCGCCTTCTCGGCGCCGTACGACGATTGCGGGTTCAGCGCGGTGTCGTCCTGCACGACGTCGGGCAGCGTGCCGCCATAGACTGCGACGGAGCTCGTGAACACGACGCGCGGCCGATGGCCACGCGCGCGGCATACTTCGAGCAGCGTGCGCGACGCGTCGAGGTTGATCCGCATGCCGAGATCGAAATCGGCTTCGGCCTGCCCGCTGACGATCGCCGCGAGGTGGAAGATCGCGCCGGTCTGCGTGTCAATTGCGCGGTCGAGCACCGCGCGCTCGGCGATGTCGCCGACGATCGACGTCACGCGCGCGTCGCCGAAATCGCTGCCTGCGACGACGTCGAGCAGCACCAGCTCGTCGATCTTCTCGCTGCGGCCGTCGGGGCCGGCGAGTTCGCCTCGCTCGAGCAGCTTGCGTGCGAGACGGTGGCCGAGAAAGCCGGCGCCGCCGGTGATCAGTACTTTCATGTTCTTTACCCTCGGAAGAATGCTGGAATTACAGGTACGGCTTGAGCCAGCCGAGCCCTTCGGACGTGCCGGCCTTCGGGCGGTACTCGCAGCCGATCCAGCCGTCGTAGCCGAGCGCGTCGATCAGCGCGAACAGATACGGGTAGTTGAGTTCGCCGATATCCGGCTCGTGGCGCTCGGGCACGCCCGCGATCTGGATATGGCCGATGCCCGCGAAATCGCGCTTGAGCTTCATCGCGAGATCGCCTTCGACGATCTGGCAGTGGTAGCAGTCGAACTGCACCTTCAGGTTCGGCGCGCCGACTTCCGCGCAGATCTCGTGCGCATCGTCCTGGCGGCTCAGGAAATAGCCGGGCATGTCGCGCGGGTTGATCGGCTCGATCAGGATCGTGATGCCGTGCGCGAAGGCGGCTTGCGTCGCATGCCGCAGGTTCGCGAGGTAGGTGTCGCGATGGCGCGCACGGTCGGCGCCCGGCGGCACCATGCCGGCCATCACGTGCAGCTTCTTGTTGCCGAGCACGCGCGCATAGTCGAGCGCCTGGTCGATGCCGCGCCGGAACTCGTCCTCGCGGCCCGGCAGCGACGCGGTGCCGCGTTCGCCCGCGGCCCAGTCGCCGGGCGGCGCGTTGAACAGCGCCTGCTCGAGGTGGTGCGCATCGAGGCGCGCGCGGATGTCCTCGGCGGCGAAGTCGTACGGGAACAGGTACTCGACGGCCTTGAAGCCGTCGTAGGCGGCAGCGGCGAAGCGTTCGAGGAACGCGTGCTCGGTGTACATCATCGAGAGGTTGGCGGCGAAGCGTGGCATGGCAGCGGGTCCTGTGAATGAATGGGGCGGGGCGCACGGCGCCCCGCGTCGAATGGCGGCCGGATCGTTCGTGGGGCGAATCAGCGGTTCACGAGTTTCGCGGGCGTGAGCCACACCGCGATCGCGCCGATCACGAGCATCGCGGCGAGCACGTACATGCCGGACGCGGTGCTGTGCGTGACGTCCTTCAGGTAACCGATCACGTACGGGCTCGCGAACCCGGCGAGGTTGCCGACCGAGTTGATGATCGCGATCCCGGCCGCGGCCGCGGAGCCCGCGAGGAACGCGGTCGGCAGCGACCAGAACAGCGGGGCGCAGGTCAGCACGCCGCCCGCCGCGAGCGACAGGAACACGATCGACACCGCCGTATTGTGCGAGTACGACGCGGCGACCGCAAACCCGAGCGCGCCCATCAGCGCCGGCACGATCAGGTGCCAGCGGCGTTCGCGGCGCTTGTCCGCGCTGTGGCCGAACAGGTTCATCACGACGATCGCGACGAGGAACGGAATGGCCGACAGCAGGCCGATCTGCAGCGTATCGGTGATGCCGGTCGACTTGACGAGCGTCGGCATCCAGAACGTGAGCCCGTACTGGCCGGTGACGAACGCGAAGTAGATCAGCGACATCCACCACATGCGCGGGTCCGCGAACACGGCCTTCAGCGAATGGCCGTGCTTCTGCTGTTCCTGCGGCTGCGCGGCGATCTCGTCCTCCAGCAGCTGCTTCTCGCGCTCGTCGAGCCACTTCGCGCTGCGGATGCTGTTGTCGAGATACAGGATCGTCGCGATGCCGACGAGCACGGCCGGCACGGCTTCGATCATGAACATCCATTGCCAGCCGTGGAAGCCCGAGCCGCCGTGGAAGCGCTCCATGATCCAGCCCGACAGCGGGTTGCCGAAGATGCCCGACACGGGAATCGCGGACATGAATACCGCGATGATCTTCGCGCGGCGATGCGACGGGAACCAGTACGTGAGGTACAGGATCACGCCGGGATAGAAGCCGGCTTCCGCGAGGCCGAGCAGGAAGCGCAGCACGTAGAACTGCGTCGGCGTCTGCACGAACGCGAACAACGCGGACAGCAGGCCCCACGTGATCATGATTCGTGCGATCCAGATGCGTGCGCCGATGCGGTGCATCAGCAGGTTGCTTGGCAGTTCGAACAGAAAATAGCCCAGAAAGAAAATGCCGGCGCCGAGCCCGAACACCGTTTCGCTGAACGCGAGGTCCTGTGACATCTGCAGCTTCGCGAAGCCGACGTTCACGCGGTCGAGATACGCGACCACGTAGCAGAGCATCAGGAACGGCACGATGCGCCAGAACACTTTCTTGTAGGTGCGGTCGAGTTCCGCGGCATGGGCGGGCGCGGCGGGCGAGCGGCCAGCGGCCGCGTCGAGAGCAGTCATCGTCGTCTCCAATGATGTCGTGTGCCGGCGGCGCGTACGTCGCCGGTCGTGTGTGTGCTGACGGAAGGGCCCGCGCACACGGCGGGCATGGGAATCGTTGCGCGGCGCGCCGCTACCAGCGCGCGCCGAAGCTGGCGCGTAGTTCGTCCAGCGCGGCGTCGTCGAGCGGCTCGGGTTTCGGGTGCGTCATCAGCCACAGCCGCGCCGTTTCCTCGAGTTCCTCGAGCGCATACGACGCGTGCGACACCGACGGTCCCCACATCACGGGGCCGAGGCGGTCGAGCAGCACGCCGCGCACCTGATCGGCGAGCGCCGCGACTTCGGCGGCAACGGCCGGATCACCGGGGCGGCGGTAGCGGATCAGCGGAATGTGGCCGACCTTCATCACGTAGTACGGCGTGATCGGCGGCAGCACGTCGGTGTCGCGCCACACGCCCGCGAGTGTCAGCGCGACGAGATGCGTCGAATGCGTGTGGACGACGCCGTTCGCTTCGGCATTGCGTGCGTAGATGCCGCGATGCAGCGCGAGCGTCTTCGACGGCTTGCCGCCCGATACGGGCTGGCCGTCGAGGCCGACTTTCGCGATGTCGTTCGGGTCGAGCCGGCCGAGGCATGCATCGGTCGGCGTGATCAGCCAGCCGTCGGGCAGGCGCGCGCTGATGTTGCCCGCGCTGCCGACCGCATGGCCGCGCGCATACAGGCTCGCGCCGACCACGCAGATCTCTTCGCGCAGTTTCGCTTCGTCGCTCATCGTGCGGCTCCGTCCAGCGCGCGCAGCGCCTTGTCGAAAAAGTCCGTGGCGCCGAAATTGCCGGACTTCAGCGCGAGGCCGAGCGGCTGCGCGTCGATGGTGGCCGTCGCCGGCACGCCCGGGTCGATCTGCGTGCCGATCTGCAGTGACTTCACGTCGAGCGCCTGCACGACCGCGCCGGACGTTTCGCCGCCGGCGACCACGAACTTGCGCACGCCGAGATCACGCAGGCCGCGCGCGATCGCCGCGAGCGTGGCTTCGACGAGATGGCCGGCCGCGTCGACGCCGAGCGCCTGCTGCACGGCCTTCACTTCGTCGGGCGTCGCGGTCGCGTAGATCAGCACGGGCTGCGGCAGGTGCGCGCGCGCGAACGCGAGTGCCTGGTCGACGACGGGTTCGCCGCGCGATGCCGCGAGCGGATCGATGCGGAAGCTCGGCCGCGTGGCGCGCCATGCGGCGACCTGGGCATTGGTGGCCTTCGACGCGCTGCCGGCGAGCACGACCGACAGGCCGTCGATGCGCGGCAGCGACGCCGCGTTGTCGCGTTCGGGCAGTTGCTCCGCGCGACGGAAATTCGCGGGCAGGCCGAGCGCGATGCCCGAGCCGCCGGTGACGAGCGGCAGGCCCGCGCACGCTTCGCCGAGCACGTAGAGGTCGCGGTCCGACAGCGCGTCGGCGATCGCGAAGCGCACGCCTTCCGCGCGCAGTTGCTCGATCCGCGTGCGCACGGCGGCCGCGCCGAGCGCGATCGTGTCGTAGCGGATCAGGCCGACCGGCGACTTCGTCTGCCGTTGCAGCACGCGCACGAGGTTCGCGTCCTTCATCGGCGTGAGCGGATGGTTCTCCATGCCGGATTCGTTCAGCAGCACGTCGCCGACGAACAGGTGGCCGCGATAGATCGTGCGGCCGTTCTCGGGGAAGGCCGGGCACGCGATCGTGAAGCCGCCGCCGGCCGCATCGAGCAGCGCATCGGCGACGGGGCCGATGTTGCCCGCGTCGGTCGAATCGAACGTCGAGCAGTACTTGAAGAAGAACTGCCGGCAGCCTTGCGCGCGCAGCCATTCGTACGCGGCGAGCGATTGCGCGACGGCGTCGGCGGCGGGGATCGTGCGCGACTTCAGCGCGACGACGATCGCGTCGGCGTCGAGCGGGGTGCCTGCGGCGCCGTCGGCGGGCACGCCGATCGTCTGCACGGTGCGCATGCCGCTCTTCACGAGCATGTTCGCGAGATCGGTCGCGCCGGTGAAATCGTCGGCGATGCAGCCGAGCAGGGGACGGGAAGCGGAAGCGGTCATGGCAAGTACGTCGGTCGAATCAGCGGGCGGGCGGCAGCGTGATGCCGGGGAAAGTCTTGATCACGGCGGAATCGTCCTCGCCGCCGTGGCCGGCGCTCGACGCGCTCATGAACATCTGGTGCGCGGTGGCCGACAGCGGCAGCGGGAACTTGCTGCGGCGCGCGGTATCGAGCACGAGGCCGAGATCCTTCACGAAGATGTCGACGGCCGACAGCGGTGTGTAGTCGCCGTTCAGGATGTGCGGCACGCGGTTCTCGAACATCCACGAATTGCCGGCGCTGTGCGTGATCACGTCGTACAGCGCGTCCGCATCGACGCCTTCGCGCAGGCCGAGCGCCATCGCCTCGGCCGCCGCCGCGATGTGCACGCCGGCCAGCAGCTGGTTGATGATCTTCACTTTCGAGCCGATGCCGTGCGCGTCGCCGAGGCGATAGACCTTGCCGGCGATCGCCGCGAGCACGTCCTCGCAGCCCGCATACGCGGCGGCCGGGCCCGACGTCATCATCGTCATCTCGCCGGAGGCCGCGCGCGCGGCGCCGCCGGATACCGGCGCATCGAGCATCTGCAGGCCGGCCGCCTCGATGCGCGCGCCGAGCGTGACCGCGAATTCGGGCGCGACGGTTGCGCTGGCGATCACGACGCCGCCCGGCTTCATCGCCGCGACCGCGCCGTGTTCGCCGAACAGCACCGTTTCGGTCTGCGCGGCGTTGACGACGAGCGTGACGACGACGTCGCACTGCGCGCCGAGTTCGGCCGGCGTCGCGCAGGCGATGCCGCCTTCGGCGGCGAACGCCTGCAGCACCGTGTCGCGCACGTCGCATGCGTGCACGCGCAGGCCGGCGCGCAGCAGCGAGCGGGCGACGCCGAGGCCCATCGCGCCCAGGCCGATGACTCCAACATTTCGTGACATGGTCAACCTTGATCGATTCGGGAGAGGGGCGGCGCGGCGGCCGCCGGGTTCAGCAGATACCGGCTTCCGCGAGGCGGCGGGCGGCGTTGTACATGTGCGTGCGCGCCGCGTTGCGTGCGGCCATCGGGTCGCGCGCGCGGATCGCGTCGGCGATCGCCGCGTGTTCCTCGCGCACCTGGCGCGAGAAGTCCTCGCGCGTCGCTTCGTTGCGCCGCGTGACCTTCACGCCGGCTTCGAGGTATTGGTTCAGGAACTGCAGCGTCTTCAGGAAATACGGGTTGCCGGTGACGGCCGCGATCGTGCGGTGGAACGCGACGTCTTCCGCGACGCCATCGCGCCCTTCGGCCACCGCGTCGTCGATCTTGCGCAGCGCATCGTCGATGTCGGCCATGTCTTCATCGGTGTGGTTCAGCGCGGCTTCGGCGGCGACCTCGGCCTCGATCGCGCGGCGCACCGCGAGCAGGTGCGGCAGCGACGTGGCTTCGACGGCCTCCGCGTAGTCGATCCGCAGCGGCCGGATCGCGCCGTGCTGGTTCACGTACACGCCGCTGCCCTGGCGCGGCTCGACCACGCCTTCGTTCTTCAGCCGCGAGATCGCCTCGCGGATCACGGTGCGGCTCACGCCGAATTCCTGCGCGAGCACGGCCTCCGTCGGCAGCTTGCCGGTGGCGGAGAAACTGCCGACTTCGATCTGCTTGAGCAGTTGCTGCGCGACATGGTCGCTCATCGCGCGGGCGGGAATTTTCTCGAACATGGCGCTCTGGTTTGTAAGGTTATGTGGTCATCATACAAATTTGAATGAGCGTCTGCATCCGGGATAACCCTCGGCTAACGGAGCGCAACGTCGGCCAAATCGATTGGAACCGGTTCCAATTGAATCGAATCCGATGCGTTCGAGTGTCGATGCGCGAACGGTTGGAAAAGGAGCGGGGGCCCGTCGCCGTCAGTCGGCGATGTCCTCGACGGCGTCCGCCGCGATTGCCGCGCCGGCTTCCGCCACTTCCCCGCCACGCTCCCGATACGTCGCAGGCGGCACGCCGAACTGCTTGCGGAATTCGCGCCCGAGGTGCGACGCATCGGCGAATCCGCAGCTCGACGCGATATCGGCCACCGTGCGGTCGGAGCTCGTCAGCAGCCACGCGGCCGTGCGCAGCCGCACCTGCTTCGCGAACGCCTGCGGGCTCTTGCCCGTTTCCGCCTTGAACAGCCGCTCGAGCTGCCGCGTCGACAAATCGAGCTTGCTCGCGAGCTCGTCGAGCGACAGCGCACGCCCGACATGCTGTTCCATCAGGAGAATCGCGCGCTTGACCTTCGGGTGCGTCGCCGGCTCGAGGCCCGGCGGATGCGGCTGCGGCGCGTTGCCTTTCTGCATCTCGCCGACCAGCAGGATGCGCAGCGCCTTCTGCACGGTCGCGTGATCGAAGTGGCGCAGCAGGATCGCGGCGGCGACGTCGATCGACGCGCGGCCGCCCGAGCAGGTGATGCGGCGCCGGTCGATCACGAACAGCCGGTCGGCGATCAGCAGGTCGGGATCGGCAGCCGGAAAGCGCTCGATGAAATCCCAGTAGTGGAACCAGCTCACGCAGGTGCGGTAGCCGTCGAGCACGCCGGCGCGCATCAGCGTGAACACGCCGGTGCAGATGCCGACGACCGTCGCGCCGCCCGCCGCCGCGCGGCGGATGAAGTCGAGCGTCTCGGGGCCCGCCTGCGGCCCCGAATGCAGCAACCCGCCGACCACCACCACATAGTCGAACGGCTCGGCCGCGTCGAACGTTTCCCACGGCGTGATCTGGATCCCGCAGCTTGCGCGCACCGGCGCGAGGGTCTCGCCGATCACGCTCCACGCGCAGCGCACGGGCTTGCTGTAGTCGCCGTCGTCCGCCGACAGCCGCAGCATGTCGACGAAGCCGGAGAAGGCCGTCAGCGTGAAGTTCGGCAGCAGCACGATGCCGAAGCGGATACGCCGCGGCGTGGGTTCTGCGAGGGGGGAAGCGGGTACGTCGGTTGTCATCGCGGCCAATCTCTTCACGCCGGGCGGGCGGTCTCACTCAGTCTGTTGATACGGGTCATGCGGATACGGCGGCCGGGCGGGGCGGATGCAGCCAGCGTCGCTGATCGGTTCCGGCACGACTTGTGGTTTTCCGTCGCGAACCATCGCCAAAACGCACTTTCGGTCCTGCCGGCAGGGCGCTTGGCGGCGGTATCCCACGCCGATGCCGTTTTTGTTCTATCGGCCGATTTTACGCTTTGATGTACTGGCGCCAACGTCATTTCACGTGTGTGCCACCCAGAGGAAGCCAATGAACGTCAGCGTCTTCGACCTGTTCAAGATCGGCATCGGCCCGTCCAGTTCGCATACGGTCGGCCCGATGATCGCCGCGTGCCGCTTCGCGTCGCACGTGGAGGACGCGAACCTGCTCGGTTTCGTGCGCCGCGTGCGGGTCGAACTATACGGCTCGCTCGGCGCGACCGGCAAGGGCCACGGCACCGACAAGGCCGTGCTGCTCGGTCTCGAGGGCCACCTGCCCGACACGATCGATCCGGACCTGATCGAGCCGCGGCTCGCCGCGATCCGCGCGGAGAAATCGCTGTCGCTGCTCGGCAAGCAGACCGTCCGCTTCGAGGAAAAGGAGCACATCGGCTTCTATCGCAAGCTGATGAGCGGCACGAGCATCGTGCACCCGAACGGGATGCGCTTCCAGGCGTTCGACGAACACGGCCAGCTGCTCGTCGAGAAAGAGTATTACTCGGTCGGCGGCGGCTTCGTCGTGAACCGCGACGGCGATCGCGTGAACGGCGTGCGCGCGGCGGTCGAGGTGCCGTATCCGTTCCGCACCGGCGACGACCTGATGCGCCAGTGCCGCGAACACGGGCTGTCGATCGCCGAGCTGATGATGCGCAACGAATGCGCGCTGCGTCCCGCCGACGAAGTGCGCGCCGGGCTGCTCGCGATCTGGCGCACGATGGCCGCCTGCGTCGAGCGCGGCTGCAAGGTCGAGGGCGACCTGCCGGGCCCGATGCGCGTGAAGCGCCGCGCGGCCGAGCTGAACAATCGCCTGCGCGCGCGCTCGGAGGAGTCGCTGCGCGACCCGTTGTCGATGCTCGACTGGGTCAACCTGTATGCGATGGCCGTCAACGAGGAGAACGCGGCGGGCGGCCGGGTCGTCACCGCGCCGACCAACGGCGCGGCCGGCGTGATCCCCGCGGTGCTGCACTACTACGTGAAGTTCGTGCCGGGCTCGAACGAAGCCGGCATCGTCGAATTCCTGATGACGGCCGCGGCGATCGGGATCATCTACAAGGAAACCGCGTCGATCTCCGGCGCGGAAGTCGGTTGCCAGGGCGAAGTGGGCGTCGCGTGCTCGATGGCCGCGGCCGCGCTCGCCGCGGTGATGGGCGGCACGCCCGACCAGGTCGAGAACGCGGCCGAGATCGGCATGGAGCACAACCTCGGGATGACCTGCGACCCGGTCGGCGGGCTCGTTCAGATCCCGTGCATCGAGCGCAACGCGATGGGCGCGATCAAGGCGCTGAACGCGTCGCGCATGGCGCTCAAGGGTAACGGCCAGCACTACGTGTCGCTCGATTCGGTCATCAAGACGATGCGCGAGACGGGCGCCGACATGAAGACGAAATACAAGGAAACGTCGCGCGGCGGTCTGGCCGTGAACGTCATCGAATGCTAAACGAAGGATCACTCACATGAGCCGCTACTCGATATTCAGCCTGTTCCGCAACGGCCTCTCGTATCACGAGAACTGGGAAAAGCAGTGGAAGAGCCCGGAACCGAAGAAGGAATACGACGTCGTGATCGTCGGCGGCGGCGGCCACGGCCTCGCGACCGCGTATTACCTCGCGAAGGAGCACGGGATCACGAACGTCGCGATCCTCGAGAAGGGCTGGATCGGCGGCGGCAACACCGCGCGCAACACGACGATCGTCCGCTCGAACTATCTGTGGGACGAATCGGCCGCGCTGTACGAGAAGGCGATGAAGCTGTGGGAAGGGCTGTCGCAGGACCTGAACTACAACGTGATGTTCAGCCAGCGCGGCGTGATGAACCTGGCCCACACGCTGCAGGACGTGCGTGACACCGAGCGCCGCGTGAACGCGAACCGGCTGAACGGCGTCGACGCCGAATTCCTGACGCCCGCGCAGATCAAGGAAATCGAGCCGACCATCAACCTGAACAGCCGCTACCCGGTGCTCGGCGCGTCGATCCAGCGCCGCGCGGGCGTGGCGCGTCACGACGCGGTGGCCTGGGGCTTCGCACGCGGCGCGGACCGCGCGGGTGTCGACATCATCCAGAACTGCCAGGTGACGGGCATTCGTCGCGAAGGCGGCGCGGTCGTCGGCGTCGATACGGTGAAGGGTTTCATCAAGGCGAAGAAGGTCGCGGTGGTCGCGGCCGGCAACACGACGACGCTCGCCGACATGGCCGGCGTGCGCCTGCCGATCGAGAGCCACCCGCTGCAGGCGCTGGTGTCCGAGCCGATCAAGCCGGTCGTCAACTCGGTGATCATGTCGAACGCGGTGCACGCGTACATCAGCCAGTCCGACAAGGGCGACCTCGTGATCGGCGCCGGCATCGACCAGTACACGGGCTTCGGCCAGCGCGGCAGCTTCCACATCATCGAAAGCACGCTGCAGGCGATCGTCGAGATGTTCCCGGTGTTCTCGCGCGTGCGGATGAACCGCCAGTGGGGCGGCATCGTCGACGTGTCGCCGGACGCGTGCCCGATCATCACCAAGACCGACGTGAAGGGCCTCTATTTCAACTGCGGCTGGGGTACCGGCGGCTTCAAGGCGACGCCCGGCTCGGGCTGGGTGTTCGCGCACACGATCGCCCGCGACGAACCGCATCCGCTGAACGCGCCGTTCGCGCTCGACCGTTTCTACACGGGCCACCTGATCGACGAGCACGGCGCCGCCGCCGTCGCGCACTGACCGCTACCGCACAGACACAGGAGAAAGAAACATGTTGCTGATCGAATGTCCGTGGTGCGGGCCGCGCGCCGAATCCGAGTTCTCGTGCGGCGGTGAAGCCGATATCGTGCGCCCCGTGAACAACGAGAACATGACCGACCGCGAATGGGGCGAGTACGTGTTCATGCGCGAGAACAAGCGTGGGCTGCACAAGGAGCAATGGCTGCACACGCAGGGCTGCCGCCGCTGGTTCAAGGCCACCCGCGACACGGTGACCTACGATATCAAGGGCTACGAAAAGTTCGGCGGCGAAGCTGCCGGCAACGCACACGAAGAGGGCACGAGCAAATGAGCCAGAAAGACCGCCTCGGCACCGGTGGCCGCATCAATCGCGCGATTCCGTTGACCTTCACGTTCAACGGCCGCACGTATCAGGGCTTCCAGGGCGACACGCTCGCGTCCGCGCTGCTCGCGAACGGCGTGCACTTCGTCGCGCGCAGCTTCAAGTACCACCGTCCGCGCGGGATCGTGACGGCCGACGTCGCGGAACCGAACGCCGTCGTGCAGCTCGAATCGGGCCCGTACACGGTGCCGAACGCACGCGCGACCGAGATCGAGCTGTACCAGGGGCTCGTCGCGTCCAGCGTGAACGCGGAGCCGTCGCTCGAGAACGACAAGTACGCGATCAACCAGAAGCTGTCGCGCTTCCTGCCGGCCGGCTTCTATTACAAGACGTTCATGTGGCCGCGCAACATGTGGCCGAAGTACGAAGAGAAGATCCGCGAAGCGGCCGGCCTCGGCAAGGCGCCGGAAGCGCTCGACGCCGATCGCTACGACAAGTGCTACGCGCACTGCGACGTGCTCGTGGTCGGCGGTGGCCCGTCGGGCCTCGCGGCCGCGCATGCGGCGGCCACGGCCGGCGCGCGCGTGATCCTCGTCGACGACCAGCGCGAACTCGGCGGCAGCCTGCTGTCGTGCCGCGCCGAGATCGACGCGAAGCCCGCGCTGCAATGGGTCGAGAAGATCGAGGCCGAGCTGCGCAAGCTGCCCGACGTGACGATCCTGTCGCGCAGCACCGCGTTCGGCTACCAGGACCACAACCTCGTGACGGTCACGCAGCGTCTGACCGATCACCTGCCGGTGTCGATGCGCAAGGGCACGCGCGAACTGCTGTGGAAGGTCCGCGCGAAGCGCGTGATCCTCGCGACCGGGGCGCACGAGCGGCCGATCGTGTTCGGCAACAACGACCTGCCGGGCGTGATGCTCGCCGGTGCGGTGTCCACCTACGTGCATCGCTTCGGCGTGCTGCCGGGCCGCAACGCGGTCGTGTTCACGAACAACGATCGCGCGTACCAGACCGCGCTCGACCTGAAGGCGTGCGGCGCGAAGGTGACGGTCGTCGATTCGCGCGCGTCGTCGAACGGTGCGCTGCCGGCCGCCGCGAAGCGGCAGGGCGTGACGGTGATGAGCGGCGCGGTCGTGACGGGTGCATCGGGCAAGTGGCGCGTATCGTCGGTCGACGTCGCGTCCTACTCGAACGGCCAGACCGGCGGCAAGCTGCAGACGCTGCCGTGCGACCTCGTCGCGATGTCGGGCGGCTTCAGCCCGGTGCTGCACCTGTTCGCGCAGTCGGGCGGCAAGGCCTGCTGGAACGACGAGAAGGCCTGCTTCCTGCCGGGCAAGCCCGTGCAGGCGGAAGCGAGCATCGGCGCAGCAGCCGGCGAATTCGGCCTGGCGCGCGCGCTGCGGCTCGCGGTCGATGCGGGCGTGGAAGCCGCGAAGGCAGCGGGTTTCACCGCTGCGCAGCGCGCGGTCGCGCCGCAGGTCGCGGAAACCGTCGAAGGCGCACTGCAGCCGCTGTGGCTGGTCGGGAGCCGCGAAGCCGCGGCACGCGGGCCGAAGCAGTTCGTCGACTTCCAGAACGACGTGTCGGCCGCGGACATCCTGCTGGCCGCACGCGAAGGCTTCGAGTCGGTCGAGCACGTGAAGCGCTACACGGCGATGGGCTTCGGCACCGACCAGGGCAAGCTCGGCAACATCAACGGGATGGCGATCCTCGCGGGGGCGCTCGGCAAGACGATTCCGGAAACGGGCACGACGACGTTCCGCCCGAACTACACGCCGGTGTCGTTCGGCACGTTCGCGGGCCGCGAGCTCGGCGATTTCCTCGATCCGATCCGCAAGACCTGCGTGCACGAGTGGCACGTCGAGCACGGCGCGCTGTTCGAGGACGTCGGCAACTGGAAGCGGCCGTGGTACTTCCCGAAGAACGGCGAAGATCTCCATGCGGCCGTGAAGCGCGAATGCCTCGCGGTGCGCAACAGCGTCGGCATCCTCGACGCGTCGACGCTCGGCAAGATCGACATCCAGGGTCCGGACGCGGTGAAGCTGCTGAACTGGATGTACACGAACCCGTGGAACAAGCTCGAAGTGGGCAAGTGCCGCTACGGGCTGATGCTCGACGAGAACGGGATGGTGTTCGACGACGGCGTGACGGTGCGCCTCGCCGACCAGCATTTCATGATGACGACCACGACGGGCGGCGCGGCGCGCGTGCTGACGTGGCTCGAGCGCTGGCTGCAGACCGAATGGCCCGACATGAAGGTGCGGCTGTCGTCGGTGACCGATCACTGGGCGACGTTCGCGGTGGTCGGCCCGAAGAGCCGCAAGGTCGTGCAGAAGGTGTGCCAGGACATCGATTTCGGCAACGAGGCGTTCCCGTTCATGAGCTACCGGAACGGCACGGTTGCAGGTGCGAAGGCGCGCGTGATGCGGATCAGCTTCTCGGGCGAGCTCGCCTATGAAGTGAACGTGCCGGCGAATGCGGGCCGCGCGGTGTGGGAAGCGCTGATGGCGGCCGGCGCCGAGTTCGACATCACGCCGTACGGCACCGAAACGATGCACGTGCTGCGCGCGGAGAAGGGCTACATCATCGTCGGCCAGGATACCGACGGCTCGATCACGCCGTACGACCTCGGGATGGGCGGCGTCGTCGCGAAGTCGAAGGACTTCCTCGGCAAGCGTTCGCTCGCGCGCTCGGACACCGCGAAGGAAGGCCGCAAGCAGTTCGTCGGCCTGCTGACCGAGGACGAACAGTTCGTGCTGCCGGAAGGCGCGCAGATCATCGCGAAGGACACGCAGGTGTCGGCGGTCGATCCGACGCCGATGCTCGGCCACGTGACGTCGAGCTACTACAGCCCGATCCTGAAGCGCTCGATCGCGCTCGCGGTGGTGAAGGGCGGCCTGAACAAGATGGGCGAGAGCGTCGTGATTCCGCTGGCCAACGGCAAGCGCATCACCGCGACGATCTCGAGCCCGGTTTTCTACGATACCGAAGGGGTGCGCCAGCATGTGGAATGAAACCAGAAACCAGACGCAGGTGGCGGGCGCGGGCGGCGTGACGCTTGAATCGCCGTTCGTCGGCGCGGCCGACGTGCTGAAGCCGCACCAGGCGCGCGCCTCGAAGAAGTTCACGCTGCGCGAGCGGCCGTTCCTCGATCTCGTCAACGTGCGCGGCGAGTTGAGCGATCCGGCGTTCGTGAGCGCGTTCGAGCGCGTGGTCGGCTGCCGGCCGCCCGCGGCGCCGAACACGGTCGCGCGCGGCGCCGAGTACGACGTGCTGTGGCTCGGCCCCGACGAGTGGCTCGTGCGCTCGAACGGACCCGTGCCGGCGGGCGTGCTCGAAGCGAAGCTCGCGGAAGCCGTGCAGGGCACGTATTCGGCGGCCGTCGATGTCGGCAGCGGCTATACGGTGGTCGAGATCAGCGGCGAACGCGTGCGCGACGTGCTCGCGCGCGGCTGTCCGCTCGATCTCCATCCGCGTGCGTTCAAGCCGGGCCAGTGCGCGCAGTCGCATTACTTCAAGTCGTCGATCGTGCTGATCCCGACCGGTGACGATGCGTTCGAGATCGTCGTGCGTCGCAGCTTCGCCGACTACTTCGTGCGCATCATGCTCGACGCGGCCGCGCCGCTCGCATCATGAAGCCGTTCGACGAACCGTTCGTGGCGATCGACGCGCCGCGCCTGCGCGGGCGCGGCTGGAGCGTGTTCGTCGACGAACTGAAGGTGCCCGCGCGGATCGGCATTCATGCACACGAGCATGAAGCGCCGCAGCCGATCGTGATCGATGCACGGCTCGGTTACCGGTGCGAGCCGAGCGAGCAGGGCGAGTGGATCGATTACGACGGTTATTGCGCGCGCCTTGCCGCATTCCTGTCGCACAAGCCGCATACGCGGCTGCTCGAGACGCTCGTCGCCGATATCGCGGTGCTGTCGTTCCGTGAATGGCCGGCGCTGGAGTCGCTGACGCTGTCGGTGTACAAGCCGAAGATCCGGCCCGGCACGAAGCGGGTCGGCGTGTCGCTCGACTGGACACGCGGGGATTATTTGCGGTGGACGGGGGCGGCGGGGCAGTTTTGAGGCGTGATGACACGGCAAGCCGGTGTATCTGGTTTGCCGTGCATTTCTCTTTGTTCCTGAAATATGAGAACAATGGGTGTGCGGTGAATGTAGTCGGCATTGTTCCTGAAATATCGGAACAATGAGACGTTCACTCGCCGTCACGTATAACGCGAGCGCTCTTGGGCGACCCGCTTCGGCCCCGCTCCAGCAGCTTGCGCTGGCCTTGCAGGCCAGTGTTCGCGGTGCCGTCCTCTACGAGCCATGCCAGCGGCAATGCCATTGCGGGTTCCGCCGTGCTTTGCGTGCGCGCGTCGATCGTCGCGGCAACCGTCAACGGCGATCTTTTCAAGATTGTGTTGTGCCGCCCCGGCACGACCTGTTCCAATCACCGTCGAACTTCCTCTGATCGCAGTGCGATGTTTCCCACGTACTATTCGCTATTGGGAAATATTCACGAAGTCCATCGGGAAGGCGATAATGAAACGCGCTGTGATTTTCGTTGTTGCCGCTTTGGCGCCGCTCATCGCACATGCCGGGTGCAGTGATAACCTTCAGAACTGGTCGGCGCGACTCCATCCCGGCCATACGCTGGATGCTACGCACGCGGTTTGCAAGGTCTGGCCTGCGAACGCGGCGCTGACGATCGGGGCGTTACCGCTGATGCAGAAAGGCAGCGCCGACGGGCCGAACGTCGTCGACATCGAAGTAGTGGTTGCCGATACGGCTACGGGTGCGATTGTCACGCATCGGTTTCAGCGATCGGCGATTCGCTATGCCGAGGATCACTATTTTGAGGGCATCGACCTCGACACGGCGCGCTATCAGCTGACCTCCACTCAACGTGCCTTCGGCGTGCGCCTGAAGTCGTCTGGCGGCCCGCCCGCGGATATGTCGGGCATCGCTACGCTGAGTCTCTATTTGATCGATGGGCAGCATTTGCGCACGGTGTTGGACCGCCTGATCGTGAGCGATTGGACGGGCGACCGCGATGGTCCTTGTACCAGCATTTCAGAAACGTCACGCACACTCGCACTCGGCCCGCCAGACACGCAAGGCTATGCCGTTTTGCGGGTCAGCGAAAAGTACGTCGAGCGCGTGAACCGGCTCGAGGTCGATAAATGCTCGGGTCGCACGTCACCCGCTCAACACCGTAACATGACACTCGACTATCGCGATGGCACATACCGGATACCGGATGCCATGCGAAATGCCGATTGATCAGTTGCCTCCGCTTCACCATTCTCCTGCTCCGTTCAAAGTGATAGGTGGGGAGCAATGAAACGTTTGGCTTTTGACGGATATCGAGCGGACCACCTGCGATAGCTGCGAGACGTTTCAGGCGTATCGCAGCTATCGCTCCGTGCGACAGCATCAAGCCGCAGCCACCCCATCCAGCGCCGGATAGTCGACATACCCGCGCGCATCGCCGCCGAAGAACGTTTCGCGCCGCGCGTCGTTCATCGGCGCGCCGGTCTTCACCCGCGTCACGAAATCCGGATTCGCCAGCACCATCTGCCCGTACGCTTCGAGATCGGCCAGCCCCGACGTCACGTCCGTGCCGATCGCGTCGCGCGTGCGGCCCGGACGGTTCAGGATCAGCGTGCCGCTCCAGCGCGCGCGCAGGTCGGCCAGCAGCGCTTCGTTGCCCTGATGCATCACGTGCAGGTAGGCGAGGCCGAGCCGGTCGAGTTCCGTCGCGAGATGGCGATACAGGTCCGGCCCCTCCGCACCTTCGTCGAGGCCGCCCAGCGTATTGCCGGGCGACACGCGGATGGCCGTGCGATCCGCGCCGATCTCGTCGGCGATCGCCGTGGCGACCTCGATCGCGAAGCGCGCACGGTTCTCGATCGAGCCGCCGTACGCGTCGGTGCGCGTGTTGGCATTCGGCGCGAAGAACTGCTGGATCAGGTAGCCGTTCGCGCCGTGGATCTCGACACCGTCGGCACCCGCCTCGATCGCGCGGCGCGCGGCGATGCGGAAGTCGTTCACGGTCTCGCGCACTTCGTCGAGCGTCAGCGCGCGCGGCGCGGGGATGTCCAGCATCCCCTTCATCGTGAACATCTGCGCATTCGGCGCGATCGCCGACGGCGCGACGGCCTGCCGGTGATGCGGCGTATTGTCGGGATGTGACATGCGCCCGACGTGCATCAGCTGGATGAACAACCGGCCGCCACGGGCATGCACGCGGTCGCTGATCGCCTTCCAGCCGGCGACGTGCGCGTCGGTATAGATGCCGGGCGTCGTCAGGTAGCCTTGCCCGTCGTCCGACGGCTGCGTGCCTTCGCTGACGATCAGTCCGAGGCTCGATCGCTGCGCGTAATACTCGGCGGCCCATTCGCCGGGCGTGCCGTCGAAGGCGGCGCGGCTGCGGGTCATCGGCGCCATGACCAGGCGGTTTTCCAGCGTATATCGGCCCACGCGGACCGGGGTGAACAGTTGGCTCATGATGCGTCAGCTCCTCGAGAGTCGGGACGGTGGCACCGGGTCGGTGCTGCCTCGGGCGCCGGCCGCGCACGGGTGTGCCGACCTCGCCTCCACGCACCCATCATCCATTGCTTCCTTTTCGGGATAAACCGGGTAATCTGGATAACATTGATCCATTGATGGAGCAGTGGGCATGGAACTGCTGAACGACATGGCGCTGTTCGTCGAAGTCGTGAAGGCGAAGGGGTTTCGCAGTGCGGCGGAGACGCTGGGGATGCCGAACTCGACGCTGTCGCGGCGCATCAGCGCGCTGGAGAAGGCGATCGGGCTGCGGCTGCTGCATCGCACGACGCGCCGGATCGAACTAACCGAGGCCGGCCAGCTCTACTTCGAGCGCTGCAAGCGCATCGTCGACGAGGCGCGGCTCGCGCACGAGCAGCTCGGCGGGTTGCTGGCGGAGCCGACCGGCGTGTTGCGTGCGTCGTTTCCGGTCGATTTCGCGGTGACCTACCTGGCGCCGCTGATCGTCGAGTTCTCGACGCGTTACCCGAAGCTGACATTCGATTTCGAGCTGACGTCGCGGCGGGTCGATCTGGTGAGCGAACCGTTCGACGTGGCGATCCGCTTGGGCGATTCCGACGATTCTCAACTGATCGCGCGGCGGCTGGCCACGCTCGGGAACTACCTTTATGCGTCGCCCGGCTATCTCGCGCGCGAGGGCGAGCCGCGCACGCCGGACGACCTGGCGCGGCACGCGTGCCTCAGCCTGGCGAGGGCCGGCACGTGGACGCTGCATGACGGCACGCACTCCGTCGCGGTGCCAGTGAGCAGTCGTTTCGCGGGAAACAGCGTCGGCATGCTGCGGCGCCTGGCCACGCTCGATGCGGGCATCATCGTGCTGTCCGAGGCGATCGTCGCGGACGACCTGGCCGCCGGCCGGCTGCGCCGCGTGATGCCCGCATGGGAGGGCGAGCCGATTCCGGTCTACGCGATGACGGAAACGCGGCTGCTGCCCGCGAAGACGCAGCATTTCATCGAGTTCTTGCGGGAGCGCTTCGCGCAGGCGTGACGGGCGGGTAGCCGTTCGTCGTTCAGTTCTGCGCCGGTGGCGGTGCGTCCAGCTGCGCTTCCCATTTCTTCAGGATGCGCACGCGTGCCTGGCTGAAATCGACCCAGCAGTTCATCCGCGCGTCTTCCGGGATCATCTGCTGCGGATTGGCGGCTTTCACGTAGTCGCAGGTGTCGTCGGCGAAGCGGGTCCAGCTTGCCTGCGACTTCGCGAGCGCGCTGGCGGCATCGGGGTTGCGCTGCTTGAGCTTGTGCTCGAGCGACCGGTACGCGCGCTCGACGGCCTGATCGTTCTGACCGAGTACGCAGGTCCGTACGTCGTTCATCGTCAGCGCGTGTTTCTCGCAATCGACGGCGGCAAACGCGGTGGTGTGGCCGATCGCCAGCGCGGCAACAGCAAGGAAGCGGGTGGCGTGGCGCATGCGCGTCGATCGAAGGGGGAGACTAGTTGGCGCGGGCCGACGTCGGGCTCGTCCTTTCGCTGACCGGCACCATGCGGGCCTTCGCATCGTTCGCGGAATTCGCAGGATTCGAGGCTTTCGCGTCGTCGTCAGGTTCAAGCACGAAGCGGAACGAATCGACGCGCTGCATCACCTTCGCCGCATACGCGTTCGAACCGCCGCTGTAGCTTCTCAGGCCGGCCCGCACGTCGCCCCCGGCCGCCCTCACGTAGCCCGACAGGATCGCGGAGCCCACTTCGACGTTCGCGTTCGGGTCGGTCAGGTCCTTCACGTTGCGCACCAGGCCGCGGTGCGCGGTCGGCACGACCTGCATCAGCCCGGTCGCGCCGTGCTGGCCGCGCGCCTTTTCCTGGAAGCGCGATTCGATCGAAATAATGGCGTAAACGAGTGCGGGAGGCAGTGAATATTTCGTCGCAGTGACGCTCACGATATCGGCGAGCTTCGCGGCCCGTTCCTTCGCGACGCCGAACTTCTTCGTCAGGTAGGACGTGATGCGGCGGTTTGCTTCGTTCGGCTGATCGTTGGCGTCGGCGAGCGGCGCGGAGGCGACGGACGGCGCCGATGCGGCTGCTTCGGGCGCGGACGCAGGCAGTGCGGGCGCTTGCTGCGCCGACGCCTGTTGCGCGATGCCGAGCGAAAGCACGATCAGCCAGAGAAACCGTCGCATGGTGGAGTGCGGGGAATGGGAAGGCGCCTAGTATATCGGCCAATTGCCGCCGGCGGTCGAGTGCCGGTTCGAATGAAAGCGGCATGTAGGCTTGTGTCGCGGCGAGCCGATCGAGGAACCGATCGTTGCGCGGACACGCATCGGAGTCCGGACGAACGCTAGTTGATGATCTCGCCGATGCCGGTTTCGATGCGGATTCTGAGCTGCTGGATGAACGCCGGATCGTAGGGTTCCCAGCTTTCGAGCTCGCCGACGATCTTCAAAGGCGATGTGCTCCGGTACGATCGCGTCGGATTGCCCGGGAATTTCTTGTCCGTGACGTTCGGGTCGTTTTCGAATTCGCCGGTGGGTTCGACGATGTAGACCCGCGGTCGGCCGTCGCCTTTGGCCATTTCCGCAGCCAGGCCGGCGCCTTTGGGCAAGGCCGTGAAGTAGATGTGATTCATCACGACGTCATCGCGATAATTCGATCGGAAGCCTGCCGTCAGCAAATCGCCGATCCGCAAATCCGCTTTCGTGCCATGAAAAAACGGGCCGGTGTCCGAAACGGTCATGGTTTCCCCCTTCCAAAAATCGCGCAACGGCTTCTACGCGCGCCGTGCGGCTGCCACCCGTGCAATCGCGCCGATCGCATCGCTGACGAGCACCGCGAGCAGCCCGACGATCACGCCGCCCTGCAGCACGAACGCGGTGTTCGACGTCTGCAGCCCCGCGATGATCACGTCGCCGAGCCCGCGCGCGGCGACCGTCGAGCCGATCGTCGCGGTGCCGAGATTGATCACGACCGCGAGCCGCACGCCGTTGACGATCACCGGAAACGCGAGCGGCAGCTCGACCGACACCAGTTGCTGCCAGCCGCTCATCCCCATCCCGCGCGCGGCGTCGACGACGTCGCGCGGCACATCCTCGAGCCCCGCGATCGTGCTTTCGAACACGGGCAGCAGCCCATACAGCACGAGTGCGATCAGCACGGGCTTCAAGCCGAAGCCGACGGCCGGCACCGCGAGCGCGAGCACCGCGACGGGCGGGAAGGTCTGGCCGATGTCGACGACGCTGCGCGCGACCGGCAGGAAATCCGCGCCCCACGGCCGCGTGACCGCGATGCCGGCCGCGACCGCGACGATCGTGCCGATCACGCTCGACAACGCGACCGTGCCGAGATGCGCGAGCGTGAGGTCGAGCAGGCTCGCGCGATCGTAGATCACTGGCGCGCCGTTGTCGGCGAACGGCGCGAACAAGCCTTGCAGCCATGCGGGTCGCAACAGCAGCACGAGCAGCAGCGCGAGCGCGGCCGCGCGTGCGAGGTAGGCGGGGAGTGCCGACCGCCCGGGCCGCGTGCTGCCGTGCGTCGTCATGCGGGCTTCCTTGCGTGCGCACGGATCGCATCGAGCGTGATGCGGCGCGTGTTGCGGCCGTCGCCATCTTCCACTGGAAGCACATCGACACCGCGCCACAGCAGCTCCGACACCGCATCGCGCAGCGTGCGCGTCGCGGCGATCGGTTCGCCATCGGCATGACCGGGTTCGGCCACCGCATCGATCGGTGTCAGCGCGAGCAGGCGCAGCGGCCGGTCGACGCCGGCGACCAACTGTTCGACGACGCCGGCTGCCGGCTTGCCGAGAATCTCGGCCGGCGCAGCGACCTGCAGCAGCCGGCCGCCGTCCATCACCGCGATCGTGTCGCCGAGCTTCAGCGCTTCCTCGATATCGTGCGTGACGATCACGACGGTGATGCCGAGGCGGCGCTGCAAGGCAAACAGGTCGTCCTGCGCCTTGTTGCGGATGATCGGATCGAGCGCACCGAATGGCTCGTCCATCAGCAGCATCGCGGGCTCGGCCGCGAGCGCACGCGCCACGCCGACGCGCTGTTGCTGCCCGCCCGACAGTTCGTGCGGCAGCTTGTCCGCGAACTCGGCCGGCGCGAGATGAAACAGGTCGAGCAATTCGTTCACGCGCGCGTCGATGCGATCGGCCGGCCAGCCGAGCAGGCGCGGCACGGTCGCGATGTTGCGCGCGACGCTCCAGTGCGGAAACAGCCCGTGCCCCTGGATCGCATAGCCGATGCCGCGACGAAGCTGTTCGGGCGCCACGGTGGCCGTATCGACGCCGTCGATGCGGATCGTGCCGCTCGTGGGCGCGATCAGCCGGTTGATCATGCGCAGCAGCGTCGACTTGCCGCTGCCCGATGCACCGACGAGCGCGGTGATCGTGCCGCGCTCGATCGTCAGCGAGACGTCGTCGACAGCGACGATATCGCCGAAGCGTTTGCCCGCACGTTCGATCTCGATCATCCTGCACGCCCCTTCGCGAGCGTGGTCGCGGCTTCGAATATGACGGCCGCCACCAGCGCGAGCACGATCGTCGGGATCGCGCCGAGCAGCACGAGATCGGCGGCCGATTGCCCGATCCCCTGGAAGATGAAGGTGCCGAAGCCGCCGCCGCCGATCAGCGCGGCGACCGCGGTCAGCCCGATGTTCTGCACGAGCACGATGCGCACGCCGCTCAGGATCACGGGCAGCGCGAGCACGAGATCGACGCGCAGCAGCCGCTGCGCGCGCGTCATCCCCATCGCGCGCGCCGCTTCGGTCACGTGCGGCGGCACCTGGCCGAGCCCGACCACGACGCTCGACGCGATCGGCAGCAGCGAATACAGGAACAGCGCGAGCACGGCAGGAGCGACGCCGATGCCGCGGATGCCGAGCGCGGCCGCGAGCGGCACGTGGGCGGCGAGCAAACCGAGCGGCGCCATCATCAGCCCGTACATCGCGATGCTGGGGATCGTCTGCACGATATTGAGCACGGGCATCGCGACGGTACGCACCGCCGCGATGCGCGCGCAGGCGATGCCGAGCGGCACGCCCGCGACGAGCGCGGCCGCCACCGAGCCGCCGGTGAGCGACACGTGCCGGATCGCCTCGATCCAGAAGTCGTCGCTGCGCACCGCGTATTCGCGCATCACCGAAAGTCCGTCCCACCAGCCGCTCGCGAGCGGCACCGAAATCGCTGCTATCGCGACGACGAGCGCGGCGAGGCGCCGCCACGGGCCGAAGGCGAGCCGTGCAAGCGCATCCGCGACGAGCACGGCCCACGCGAACAGCAGCAGCCAGACGCCGGAGGAGGGTGATACGCGGGCGAGCGTGTCGTCAGGCGCGACGAGGTGCGTCGCGGCCGCGCCGACCGCGTACGCGAGCGTGGCGAGCCACGCGCAGCCGGCCGCGAGGCGCCACGCGGGGCGGCTGGCCGTCATCGCCCACAGCGCGCCGACGATCCACAGCGCGGCGAGCGCGGCGCCCTGCAGGGCCGGCAGCGCGGCGAACACCGACAGGTCGGTGCCGGCCGCGATGCGGTTCGGCCGCAGCACCGCGAACGGCAGGCCGAGCACGGCGACGATCGTCAGGACCCCGATCAGGATGCCGACCTTGTCCGCCGTGATGCGCCGCGCGGACGCTGCCGCGCGATCCGTCATTTAACGAAGCCCTTCGCTTTCAGGTAGCTTTTCGCGACGCCGGCGGCCGGTTCGCCGTTGATCTGGATGCGCGCGTTCAGCGTCTGCAGCGTCTTCAGGTCGAGGCTCGCGAACACGGGCTTCAGGTAGTCGGCGATCTGCGGGTGCGCTTTCAGCACGGCTTCGCGGATCACCGGCGCGGGCGCATAGACGGGCTGCACGTGCTTGTCGTCGTCGAGCACCGCGAGGCCGCTCGACGAGATGCCGCCGTCGGTGCCGTAGACCATCGCGGCATTCACGCCGTCGGTCTGGTTCGCCGCGGCCTTGATGGTTGCGGCCGTGTCGCCGCCGGACAGCACGACGAGCTGGTCGGGCTTCAGCTTGAAGCCGTACGCCTTCTCGAACGACGGCAGCGCCGACGCGCTGTTCACGAATTCGGCCGACGCCGCGAGCTTCACCTTGCCGCCGCCGGCCACCCACTTGCCGAAATCGGAGAAGGTCTTCAGGTGCTGCGACTGCGCGACCGGTGCGAGCACGGCGACGCCCCACGTGTTGTTCGCGGGCGCCGGGGTGAGCCAGACGAGATGGTTCGCCGCGTAGTCGAGCTGCTTCGCGGTGTCGTAGCCCTGGCTCGCGTTCTTCCACAGCGGATCGTCCGCCTTGTTGAAGAAGAACGCGGCGTTGCCGGTGTATTCGGGGTAGACGTCGATCTCGCCGCTCGTGAGCGCCTTGCGCACGATCGGCGTGGTGCCGAGCGCGATCTTTTCGGTGACGGGGATGCCGTGGGCCTTCAGCACCTGCGCGATGAGGTTGCCGAGCAGGTTGCCTTCGGTGTCGATCTTCGACGACACCACGACGGGCGTGTCGGCATGCGCGCCGGGCGCGACGATCGCGGCGGCGAGCGCGAGGCCCAGGATCCGGGCGGGCAGGGCGAGCTTCATACGGGCCAATCTCCAGGACGAGGGCGTACGCCGAAAGTTACTTGACTGAGCCGGCTTTGGCAAACCACGTGCGGCGGCGTGCCCACAGCCCGTGTGGGGATTACCCGCATCCGTGTGGCAGGCTTGTTACACTGAATCCGTTCCCGCCTTGCCGACACTTCCTGACATGAAGCCCGAGTTGCTGGTTCTCATCGCATTGCGCGGCGACGCGCATCGCGAGATCGCCGCGTCGTTCGACGTGCGCTACGCCCCGACATCCGACGAACGCGAACGTGCGATCGCCGAACACGGCGGCACGATACGCGCGGTGCTGACCAACGGCAGCACGGGGCTCACCGCCGCCGAGATCGATCGTCTTCCGCAACTCACGTTCGTCAGCGCGCTCGGCGCCGGCTACGAGCACATCGATGTCGCCCATGCGAAGACGCGTGGCGTGACCGTGGTCACGGGCGCCGGCACCAACGACGATTGCGTGGCCGATCATGCGTTCGCGCTGCTGCTCGCGGCCGTGCGCAACGTCGTGCAGCTCGATGCGAAAACCCGCGCGGGCGTGTGGCGCGACGGCCTGGCGATGCCGCCGAACGTGTCGGGCAAGAAGCTCGGCATCGTCGGGCTCGGCAAGATCGGCGAGAAGTGCGCGCGCCGCGCGGCCGGCTTCGACATCGAGATCGGTTATCACAACCGGTCGGAGAAGAACGTCCCTTACCGCTATTTCGATCGCGTCGACACGCTCGCGCAGTGGGCCGATTTCCTGATCGTCGCGACGCCGGGCGGCGCGGGCACGCGGCACCTGATCGATCGCGCGGTGCTCGACGCGCTCGGCCCTGGCGGGTTCGTCGTCAACGTGTCACGCGGCAGCGTTGTCGATACCGCTGCTTTGGCGGACGCGTTGCGTGAAGGACGCATCGCGGGCGCGGGGCTCGACGTGTACGAAGGCGAACCCGAGCCGCCGCGCGCGCTGACGGATCTCGACAGCGTCGTGCTGACGCCGCACATGGGCGGCTGGTCGCCCGAGGCGCTCGATCGGTCGGTGCGGCAGTTCATCGACAATGCCGAGCGGCACTTTTCAGGGCGGCCGGTGTTGACGCCGGTGTGAGCGGCGCCGGGATGATGATTCGCCGCCCACCGTTTCGTCCGGGATCGATGTCGGCGTGAGAGGCGTCCCGCGACGGTCGAGGGCGGATGCGACGCGCTATCGATCGATACGCAGCACGAGCTTGCCGGTCGTGCCGCCCGACTCGAGCGCCGCATGCGCGTCGACGATCGCGTCGAGCGCATAGCTGCCCCCGATCAGCGGCTTCAGTGCACCGGTGGCCAGCAAGCCGAACAACTCGCCGAGCGTTTGCTGCACGACGTGATCGGCGAGGAACGCATGCAACGCGAAACCCGACAGCGAGCGGCAGCCGAAGATGAGCGCGTTCATCAGGCTGTCATCGACCGCGAGCAACTGGCCGCTTGCCGCGCCATAGGCGACGAAACGACCGTGCGGCGCAAGGCTGGACGCCAGCGTGCGGGCCACGGCGCCACCGATCGAATCGAACACGACGTCGGGGCCCGTGCCGCCGGTTGCAGCGGCCAGTCGATCGACCCACGCGTCGTCGCGATAGCTGATGGCCTGATCGGCACCGAGCGCCCGCACCGTCGATAGCTTCTCCGTGGAACCGGCCAGGCCGACGATCGTCCTGGCACCGTCGAGTCTCGCCAGCTGGATGAGCATCGAACCGACGCCGCCGGCTGCGGCGGTGATGGCGACGGATCGCGCGGCCACCGGCGTCTCGCGCAGCAGCATGCGGGCGACCAGCCCCTGCAGCATGACCGCGACGGCGTCGTCGTCCGAAACGGCGTCGGGAATCGCGACGATCAGCGGAGCGCGTACCGTCACATATTCGGCATAGCCGCCGGTTCCGCTCGTTGCGCCGAACAGCGCCGCGGCCACGCGATCGCCGACGCGGAAGTCCCGCACGTTCGCGCCTGCCGCTTCGACGGTGCCGACCGTTTCCGATCCCAATATCGCCGGCAAAGTCGGCGCCGGGCCCGGATAGGTACCGGCGCGTTGCAGCGTTTCCGCGAAATTCAGTCCGATGCGCGTCACGCGCACGAGGACTTCGTCGGGAGCCGGCGTCGGGCGCTCGATCACGACCGGACGGAGTACGGACGGCGCGCCGAAACGATCGATCTGAATGGCATTCATGGTATTCACGGGGAAATCTCGCTGGATGCGGGGGCGTTGCCCCCGGGATGTGTGAGGTGTCGGGCAGGACGCGGCGTCGGCCGGATCACTCCGGCAGGGACGCTCGATCGCCGCGATCGAACGAGGCGCGGCCCGCGCCGTTCAGCACGAGCGCGAGCAGGCCGCCCGTCATCGACAGGTTCATCATGAAGAAGGTCTGCTGCGTCTGGTCGCCGCCGCTATGGAAGATCACCGCGGCGATGACCGAAAAGATCGCGAGCCCGAGCGCGGCGAGTCGCGTCATGAAGCCGGCGATCAACGCGAGGCCGCCGGCGACCTCGACGAAGATCACGAGCGGCAGCAGCGCCCCCGGTACACCCATGTGCGCCATGTATTGCTCGGTGCCTGCGTAGTTGAAGATCTTGCTGATGCCTGCGCCGACGTAGACGCCGGCGATGAGGGTGCGCACCAGGACGGACAGGATGGCGTTGACGGTGGGCGTCTGCGCAGCGGTTCGGTACAGGGCGCGGTTGATCGATCGAATCATGGTGAGTCCTTGTTCGAGGGGCGACGGATCGGCGATCCGCCGCCGTATTCAGCGGTTGGGGTTCGGGGCCGCGCTCATGCGCGGAACGGCGGGTAGTCGGTATAGCCGGCTTCGCCGCCGCCATAGGCCCTGGACATGTCCGCATGCGCGAGCGGCCGGTCGTGCCGGAGGCGTTCGGCAAGATCCGGGTTCGCGATGAACGGGTAGCCGAACGACACGAGATCGGCATGGCCGTCGGAAAGTGCCGTTTCCGCGCGTGCTTTCGTGTAGCCGTTGTTCGCGATGTAATGCCCGCCGAACGCGTGCTTGAGCGCGCCGTAGTCGAATGCGGGCACCGCGTCCGGTGCGGCCTGAGGGACGCCTTCGACGACATGGAGATAGACCGCGAGGCCGCTCAGCTGGTTGGCGAATCGCTCGAACAGCGTTTGCGGATCGCTATCCGCAATTCCACCGAAATGCGGCGTGACCGGAGAGATACGGATACCTAATCGATCGGGGCCTGAAACGAGGCCGACTGCGCGCACGACCTCGAGTGGCAGCCGAAGCCGGTTGTCGATCGTGCCGCCGTAGTCGTCGGTCCGGCGGTTCGTGCCGTCACGCAGGAACTGGTCAAGCAGATAGCCGTTGCCGGCGTGAATCTCCACGCCGTCGAACCCGGCCTGCAATGCGGCGCGAGCGGCCAGCACGTATTGGTCGACGATGGCGGGCAATTCGGCGGGTTCGAGCGCGCGCGGCACAGGGTACGGCTGCGGGCCGGTCGGCGTATAGGCGTCGCCGTCGGGCCGGATCGGCGACGGCGCGACCGGTCGTGCACCGTCCGGCTGCAGGTCCGGGTGACCGATGCGGCCGACATGGGCCAGTTGCACGAAAATGCGGCCGCCTTCACGGTGCACCGCGTCGGTCACCTGTTTCCAGCCCGCGATCTGCGCGTCGCTGTAGATGCCCGGCGTGAACGGATAGCCCTTGCCCTGTGGCGAGATCTGCGCGCCCTCGGTGACGATCAGGCCGGCCGAGGCCCGTTGTGCGTAGTAGGTCGCGTTCATCGGGCCGGGCGCGTCGCCGGCACCGGCACGGCTGCGCGTCATCGGCGCCATTACGATGCGATTCCTGAGCGTGATGCGCCCGAGTTCGATCGGGTCGAACAGCGTCGGACGCGTAGACGCACGGGGCGGTGAAAGCAAGCGGTCGGTCGTCATGGTTCCATGTTCCTGTGACATTGACGGGGGACTGTCGACGCGGGGAAGCCGCGATCGACATGGCGTGACAGGAATGTAGGGGATCGTTTCGATCCAAACAATTGGCTAGAATGGATCGTTAAAATCAATTTTCTGGATAGATCGTGGATCGCAGCCCCAATCTGGATCAGCTTCGTGCGTTCGTCGCCGTCGTCGAGGCAGGCAGCTTTTCAGGGGCGGCGCGTCGGCTCGGCAGGGCGCAATCGGTGGTGAGTTATGCGGTCGCCAGCCTTGAGGCACAGCTGGGCATGCCGTTGTTCGAGCGCGGCAGACGCCGTCCGCAACTGACGGCCGCCGGCGAGGTCGTGCTCGCCGATGCGCGTCGGCTCGACATGCTGATGGGGCAGTTGCAGGCGAAGACGGCCGGTTTGCGGGGCGGCGTGGAAGCCGAGCTGTCGCTGGCCGTCGACGTGATGTTTCCGTTGCCGAAGCTGGTCGAAGGCATGCAGGCGTTTGCGGAGGCGTTCCCGACCGTCGCACTCAACCTGGCGATCGAAGCGCTCGGCGGCGTCATGAAGCTGGTGCTCGACGGCGGCTGTGCGCTCGGCATCAGTGGCCCGATTCCGAACTGGCCGGATGCGATCGACGCGACCTCGATGGGGGCGATCGAGTTGCTGACCGTTGCGGCGCCCATGCATCCGCTCGGGTTGCGCGCGGCGCCGATTCCGCTCTCGGAGGCGCGCGAGCATACGCAGATCGTGCTCACCGACCGCAGCAAGGTCACCGACGGGCAATCGTTCGGAATCCATGCGACCCGCACCTGGAAGGTGGCCGACCTCGGCGCGAAACATCGGTTGCTGCTCGCCGGGCTGGGCTGGGGATCGATGCCGATGCATCTGATCGAGGACGATCTGCAGTCGGGCCGACTCGTGCCGGTGCAACTGGCCGACCGGCGCACGTTCCGATACGGACTATCGCTGATCCGGCGTGCCGATCGCGCGAGCGGTCCGGCCGCGCAGTGGCTGATCGATTATTTGAGTCGCCAGGGCGATCCGAACGGCCGGCGGGCCTGACCCATGCCCGGCAGCGACCGGCCGGGCAGGCCGCCGGCCAGCCTTGCAATCCGCGACGATTGAAGGCTGGCCGGACGTTCGGCCGTGTCAGCGACGCGCGCCGGCGGAAGTGCGTTCCGCCCGGCGCATGCCCGCTCAGGACGAAGCCAGCGGCACCGTCACCGACGTACCGGCCGGGTCCAGCGTCAGCCCGGTGCCCGGCGTCGGCCGCAGCGTCGCCTCATTGTCGCTCGACAGCACGACGAGCCCCAGCCGGTGGCCGGCTTCCAGCTTGTAGTCACGCGGCATGAACGTCAGCTTCAGGTCGTACGGCATGCCGGGCAGAACCGGCTGCGAGACCCACTCCGATACGCGGTTGCGCGGATCGGTCCACGCCCGCGTGACGATCGTCGCCGTGCCGTCCGGCGCGCGATCGACCAGCAGGGCCGTCACGTTGGCCACGGCCGTGAAGGTCAGCCTGACGCGCGCGGTCGCCGAACCGGACAGGCGTGTCGCGGCCGTGAGCGGCGCGGTTTCGAAGCGGCTGCGGTTCTCGCCCGTCGGCGCGTTCGCCAGCGTGAGCGCGGTGATGCGCGCATCGTCGGTGAAACGCGCGAGCGGACCGCCGGTCGGCAGCCGCAGCAGCGTGCCGGTGCCCGCGCCGTCGCCGCCCGCGAAATACGTGACCGGCGTGGCGTGGCGTGCGGCCCAGTCCGCTTCCTTCAGCAGCGTGCCGTCCGCCTGCTCGATCACCGCGCGCGGATCGCGTTCGACGCCATTGTCGAAACCGATCAGGTAGCGCGTAAACCAGCGGTTCACTTCCGCGGTCCACGCATCGGCCATCGCCGGCACGCGGGTCGGGTCGGTGTGCTTCAGGCGATGCAGCCACAGCTGCGTCGGCACGCCCTGGCGCCGCATCGCGAGATGCCACAGCGTCGACTGGTCGACCCGCACGTTGTCGTCGGTCAGCCCCTGCGCGACGAGCGCCGGTGCGACCGCGTACGCGGTGGGAATATCGCGCGCGGCCCAGAACGGCGAATAGTCGCCGGTCTTGCGGTCTTCCTGCTGCAGCGCTTCGTCGATCAGGTGCGTGCAGCGCTCCGGATGCGCGTTCGTCAGCAGCGCCTTGATGTACACGTCGACGTCCTCGCCCTGATAGCCTTCCGGCGCACGCACGAGCCCGCCCGAGCGGTAGTAGCCGTACATGTTCGTCAGCCCGGCGACCGGCACGATCGCGTCGAGCCCGCGCGTGCGCAGGCTCGCGACCATCTTCGGCAGCGTGCCGTCGTACGACACGCCGTACATGCCGACGTGGCCCGTCGACCAGTTCGCGACGACCGTCTTGCCGTTCGCGTCCTTCGCGGTCGCGTCGCGGCCGAGCCAGCGGATCACCGAGGCCATCGCGACCGATTCGTCGCGGGTGAGGATCGTCGGGCAGCCGTCCGAGCCGGCCGTGCCGAGCGAATCCGCGTAGACGATCGTGAAGCCGCGCGGGATGAAGTAGCCCTCGATCCACGAGCGCCCGGCGGCGGCCGCCTCGACCTGCTGCAGCATCCGCACCTGCGGCGCGGCGGCCATGATGCGCGCGGAGGCGCCGGTCGCTGCCGCGGCCGCCGTGGCGGCCGGATGCGGCGTGCCGTCGAGTTCGACGTCGACGTTGTGGTCGGGGCTGTCGGCGAGGCCCGCGTAGTACGGGCTCGCGAGCACGATGACGGGCGTGCGCGCGCCGTTCGCGGTTTCGGTCGGGCGCACGATGCGCACGTGGATGCGGTCGCGCGTGCCGTCGCCGTCGGAGTCGACCGGCGTGTCGACCCACGCGTTCTCCTCGATCGTGCCGCCCGACAGCGACGGCTGCACCTGGCCGTTCGTGATCACGGGCCGGTAGCGGCCGCCGCTGGCCGGGTTGGCGTACGGCACGCCCGACGGCGATATGCGTGACGCGAGCGACTGCTTGTCGGCTGCCGAGGCGGCGGCCCCCTCCTGTTGGCCCTGCGCGAGCGCGGAGGCGCCCGCCACGCTGCCGCCGTCGTCGCCGCCGCACGCGGCGAGCGTTGCGGCCGCAACGAGCGCGGGAAGCCACGCGCGACGCAATCCGGTTCGATGAATGTCCATTGTCGACCTCTTGTTGTGATTGTCTGGAACCGGACGGCCCGCGATATGCCCCCTGCGGCCCGGCCGGGTGCTGCATCGGATGAAACGGAACTGCACCTTCGAAAGCACCGGGCGCGATGCCCGGGTGTCACGGCCGGTGTCGACGCGTGTCACGCATCGCGCGACCCGGCGAGCGTCGGGGCGATTGCATCGCCTCGACCGCAAAGCATCAGCGCGGCGGCTGATTCGGGCCGCCCGGTCGAAGCGAGGCCGGCGGCACGAAGTGAATACAGGAGTGCGAATCAAATGCGGGCATGCCCGATCTTCCTTCAGGTTTCAGATGAAACGGAACGGCACGATGCGATGAGGCGGGGATGGTGCGAACGGCGGTGCTGCAACGGCAGGAAAGCGCGACGCGAGTCGGCAGGGCTGGCCGGAATGCTTTCCGGAAGCTTGCGCAAAACTTATCTCAGTGAAATCTCGGTGTCAAACTTTTTTAGTTTGAGTCAAACAAAGTTTTAAGCGTGCGGGGCGATGGACCTGCGATCGGTCTAAATTTCCGGGAAATCTGTCCGTAAACGGTAAAAAACAGATTGAAAGGAGAGAGAGGGCATGACGACTTCAGTCACGGCAGCGAGCGGCCTTTCGCTCGTGCAGATGGCGCAGCAGGCTGCGCTCGACGGGCGCCAGCAGACGGACGCGGCGACCGGGCAAGCGCAGGACACGCCGATTACCATCCGGGCGCTGGACCAGGACGCGATGCACGCGGCGCGCATGAAGCAGATGTCGATCCTGGGCAACCTGTCGACGAAGCTGCGCGACGTCACCAGCCAGCTCGCGACGAGCCTGCACGAGATCATCGCGAAGCGTCCGGACCTGGCCGACGCGCAGTTCGACTTCAAGACCGACAACGGTCAGATCAAGGTCGTATCGAAGACGATGACGGAAAGCGATCGCGCGTGGGTGGAGTCGACGCTGAACGCGAACGCGGGCCTCGTGCTCGCGACGCGCGCGTTTCACCAGCAGGCCGTCGATTTCGCGGAGCAGGGCGCGGCCGCCGTAGGCGAGACGTTCACGGACGACGATCGCAAGGTGGCCAGCCAGCGCGCCGACGCGGACTTCCTCTTCATGAAGGAAGTCAACGCGTCCGTCGCGCGCAACCAGCGGTTCGAAGAGGTCGGCGGGCATTTCACCACGCTGGACGGCACGCGGCTGACGTTCGATCAGTCGGCCGGCACCGCGCGCGGCACGCTGGCGCTGCTGGATACCGACCGCCAGTTGTCGTCGGGTGCGGCGATCTTCGTCGACGAGTCCGGGCAGAAGACCTACGGCCGGCGCCCGGGTCTGATCGACGTCGGCTTCGGCGCCGCGTTCGAGAACATCCTGAACGGCCGCAACAGCATCGGCTTCCACGAGATCGCGTAGCCACGCGCGTCACGGAGCCGCACGCCGCGCGCCTATTCGTCGCGCAGCGCTTCGGCCGGCCGCACCCGCGCGGCGCGCCAGCTCGGGTAGAGCGTCGCGACGCACGACATCAGGAACGCGGCCGCGGCGATCTCGATCACGTCGGTCGCTGCGAGCTTCGACGGCAGCGAACTGAGGAAGTACACGGACGGCGTCAGGAAGCGGATGCCGAGCAACTGCTCGATCGCGGGCAGCACCCACGGGATGCTCACCGCGATCGCGCAGCCGAGCGCGACACCCGCGAGCGTGCCGGCGAGCCCGATCGTCATCCCCTGGATCGCGAAGATCTTCATGATCGACCCGGGCGGCGCGCCGAGCGTGCGCAGGATCGCGATGTCGCCCTGCTTCTGGGTGACGGTCATCACGAGCGACGACACGAGGTTGAACGCGGCGACCGCGACGATCAGCATCAGGATCAGCGACAGCATGCGCTTTTGCAGCCGCTCGGCCTCGAACCACGTGCGGTTCTGCCGCGTCCAGTCGCGGATATAGAGGTCGCCCGACAGCGTGCGCGACAGTTCCAGTGCGACGTCCGGCGCGCGCTGCAGATCGTCGAGGCGCAGCCGGATGCCGGTCGGCGCACGCACGTTGAACAGCGTCTGCGCGTCGCGGAGATGGATGTAGGCGAGCGCGCTGTCGTACTGGTAGTGGCCCGACTCGAACGTGCCGACCACGTTGAACTGCCGGAACCGCGGCAGCGCGTCGCCGATGCGCGCGGTGTTGCCGGGCGCGAAGAACGTGACGCGGTCGCCGATCTTCACGTGCAGCGCGTCGGCCAGCGCCGAGCCGAGCACGATGCCCATCTCGCCCGGCACGAGCGCGTCGAGCCGCCCGGTCTTCAGTTTGCGCGCGATCTCGGACACCCGCGGCTCCAGCACGGGATCGATGCCGCGCAGCGCGACGCCCGTCACGCTGCCCGCGTTCGTCAGCAGCGCCTGCGCGTCGACATAGGGGGCGACGGCGCGCACCGCCGGATTCTGCAGCGACTCATGAGCGGTGAGCCGCCAGTCGGGCATCGCGCCCGTCGGCGAGAAGATTTCCACGTGGGCGAGCACGGACAGCATCCGGTCGCGCACTTCGGTCCGGAAACCGTTCATCACCGACAGCACGACGATCAGCGCGGCGACGCCGAGCGCGATGCCGGCCATCGCGGCGCCGGCAATGAACGACACGAAGCCGTCGCCGGCCGAGCGCCGGCCGCCGCGCGCATAGCGCAGCCCGATCTGCCATTCGAACGGGAGTTTCAAGCGGTTTCCTTTCATTTCGATTCGATCCTGCCGAGCCGCGCATTCTAGCGAACGCGGCGCCGCCGTGTGCAGAGGTTGCGCCCTGGACGACCGAGATCCGCCCGACCGGCCGGTCATCCGGCGGCGTTGCGCGCCGGCACACCGATATTTCCATCGTTTCGGGTCTGATCGATAATGGCGCCCAGCATCCGGTCGAACATACCAAGCAATTACGGCGCAACCGGGCCGCGCCGTCACAGACCCATAACAATTCGGGGAAGGTTGCCGCACCCGGCAGCATGTCCTTGACAAGGAAATAACAATGGATTTGCTGCGTTTCCTGCTGCTCCTGCCGATTCGCGTGGCGGGCTTCGTCTGGTGGCTGCTCGGCTGCGCGCTGCGGCCGCTGGTCGGCGACGTGTCGTGGACGGCGCCCGCGTGGATGGGCGTGACCGCCGCGGCCGTGCGCCGCCGCCCGTGGCATGCCGGCGGCCTCGTGCTGCTCGCGGCTGCGCTCGGCTACGGCGGCTACTGGTTCAAGCATCGCCCGAAGCCGCCCGAGCCCGCGACCGTCAGCTTCACCGTGAAGGCGCCGGCCATCACCACCTACGAGGTGGACGACACCGACAAGCCGAAGATCACCGTGCATCCGCTCGAAGTCGTGTTCGCGCAATCGGCGGCGCCGATCGAACAGGTCGGCAAGCCGGCCGGCGACGGCATCGAGATGACGCCCGCGCTGAAGGGTGCCTGGGAGTGGGCCGACGACAAGACGCTGCGCTTCACGCCGGCGGCCGACTGGCCGGTCGGCGCGCACGTCGAGGTGCGCTTCGCGGTGCACCGGGTGTTCGCGCCGCAGGTGCTGATGCACGACGACCGTTTCGCTTTCGACCTGCCGGCGTTCGCCGCGACAGTCGGCAGCAACGAGTTCTACCAGAACCCCGACAATCCGGCGGAGAAGCAGGCGCTGCTGCAGTTGCGCTTCAACTACCCGGTCGATCCCGCCGAGTTCGAGAAGCGCGTCGGCCTCGTGCTGGTCGGCCGCGACGGCAAGAATACGACCCCGCTGCGCTACACCGTCAGTTACGACAAGATGAAGACGAGCGCATGGGTCCGCTCGCAGTCGCTCGAGATCCCGCGCGATCCGCTGGTGGCACGGCTCGACGTCGACAAGGGCGTGAAGAGTTCGCGCGGCGGCAACGGCACGCCGGACGTGCTGCATGCGTCGGTCGCCGTGCCGGGGCTCTACAGCCTGTCGATCGCCAACTTCGCGCCGACGCTCGTCGACAACGAGCGCTTCGAGCCCGAGCAGGTGCTCGTCGCGGAGGCATCCGACGGCGTGCGCAGCGCCGATCTCGCTGCGCGTGCCAGGGCGTGGGTGCTGCCGAAGCGCAAGCCGGGTGTCGATCAGTCGGACGACGATCCGCCTTACGAATGGAACGTGGCCGACATCAGCGACGCGGTGCTGAAGCAGTCGAAGCCGCTGCCGCTCGACGCAGTGCCGACCGAGAACGACTACGCGACGCTGCAAAGCTTCAAGTACCACGCGACGCCGGGCGATCGCATCGTCGTGCGTTTCGCGGGCGACCTGAAATCGGCCGGCGGCTACCTGCTCGCCGAGCCGGTGACGACCGCGTTCACGGTGCCCGACTATCCGAAGCTGCTGCGCTTCATGGCTGACGGCTCGCTGCTCTCGATGAGCGGCAGCAAGCGGTTGTCGGTCGTGTCGCGCAACCTGCCGGGGATGAAGGTCGAGATCGGCCGCGTGCTGCCCGACCAGCTCCAGCATCTCGTGAGCTTCAACAACGGCACGTATGCGCGGCCCGAGCTGTCGTATTCGTTCAGCGAGGATCACATCGTCGAGCGCTTCGTGCAGACGCGTGCGTTCCCGGCCGGCGACCCCGGCAAGGCGCATTACGAAGGCATCGATCTCGGCCAGTACCTGAAGGGCGGCAAGCGCGGCGTGTTTCTGCTGCACCTGACGAAGTACGACCCTGCGGCCGAGAAGAAGAAAGCCGACGATGCGAAGGACAGCGATGCATCGTCCGGCGACGGCGGCCAGGATCAGTCGGACAACGCCGATTCGGGCGACAGCAGCGGCAACGGCGACGACAGCGACAACGCGCTCGGCGACACGCGCCTGATCGTCGTGACCGATCTCGGGATGCTGGTCAAGAAGGCGCTGGACGGCAGCCAGGACGTATTCATCCAGTCGATCCGCACGGGCAAGCCGGTTGCGGGCGCAACCGTATCGGTGCTCGCGGTGAACGGCCAGGCGCTGTTCACGCAGACCACGAGCGCCGACGGCATCGTGCATTTCCCCGCATTCAAGGGGCTCGACCGCGAGAAGCGGCCGCAGCTGTACGTCGTGACGAAGGACACCGACCTGTCGTTCCTGCCGGTGGCCGGCCGCGACCGCCAGCTCGACTTCTCGCGTTTCGACGTCGACGGCGAGCGCAATGCGACGGGCCAGGGGCAACTGTCCGCGTACCTGTTCTCGGATCGCGGGCTGTATCGGCCCGGCGATCCGTTCCACATCGGCCTGATCGTGCGCGCCGCGAGCTGGGCGCGCAGCCCGGCCGGCGTGCCGCTGCAGGCGGAGATCGTCGACCCGCGCGGGATCACCGTCGAGCGCAAGCCGGTGACGGTCGATGCGACCGGCTTCACCGAGCTCGGCTATACGACGGCCGAAACGGCGCCGACCGGCACGTGGACCGTCAACCTGTATATCGTCAAGGACGGCCAGCCCGGTGCGGAGCCGATCGGCAGCACGACGGTGCAGGTGAAGGAGTTCCTGCCCGACCGGATGAAGGTCGACGCGAAGCTGTCGCAGCAGGTCGTCGAAGGCTGGGTGAAGCCAAAGGGGCTGAAGGGCATCGTCGATGCGCAGAACCTGTTCGGCACGCCGGCGGAGAAGCGCCGCGTCGCGGCGACGCTGACGCTGCGCCCGGTGTGGCCGTCGTTCCGCAGCTGGCAGGGCTATCACTTCTTCGACGCGCGCCGCGCGAAGGAGGGCTATACGACGACGCTGCAGGACGGCACGACCGACGACAAGGGCCATGCGGAGTTCGACCTCGATCTCGACAAGTACGCGGACGCGACCTACCAGCTCTACTTCCAGGCGAAGGCCTATGAAGCGGAAGGCGGGCGCAACGTCGCCGCGAACGCGCAGACGCTCGTGTCGAACAACGACTGGCTCGTCGGCTACAAGTCGGTCGACGATCTCGGCTACGTGAAGCGCGGCAGCCCGCGCACGGTGCGGCTCGTCGCGATCGATCCGACCGCGAAAGCGATCGACGTGAAGGACCTGCGTGCGCAGCTCGTCGAGGAGCGTTACGTGTCGGTGCTGACCAAGCAGGATTCCGGCGCATATAAATACGATTCGCGGCTGAAGGAAGTGCCGGTCGACGACAAGCCGCTGGCGATTCCGGCGGCCGGGCTCGACTTCACGCTGCGCACCGACAAGCCGGGCAGTTATGCGCTCGTGATCCGCAACGCGGCCGGCGCGGCGGTGAACCGGATCGAGTATTCGGTCACGGGCGACGCGAACGTCACGCGCTCGCTCGACCGCAACGCGGAGCTGCAGGTGACGCTCGCGAAGCACGACTACAAGCCGGGCGAGCAGGTCGAGATCGCGATCCGCGCGCCTTACGCGGGCAGCGGCCTGATCACGATCGAGCGCGACAAGGTGTATGCGCATGCGTGGTTCCATGCGGACACGACGAGCTCGATCCAGCACATCACGGTGCCGGCCGGCTTCGAGGGCAACGGCTACATCAACGTGCAGTACATTCGCGATCCGTCGTCCGATGAAATCTTCATGAGCCCGCTGAGCTACGGCGTCGTGCCGTTCTCGGTGAACCTCGACGCGCGCCGCAACGCGGTGTCGGTCGATGCGCCGGCGCTCGTGAAGCCCGGCGACACGGTGAACTTCACAGTGCATTCGGCGAAGCCTTCAAAGGTCGTGGTGTTCGCGGTCGACGAGGGCATCCTGCAGGTCGCGCGCTACAAGCTCGGCGATCCGCTGAAGTTCTTCTTCCGCAAGCGGATGCTCGAAGTCGGCACGTCGCAGATCCTCGACCTGATCCTGCCGGACTTCGAGAAGCTGATGGCGATGGCCGCGCCGGGCGGCGACGCCGACGATGCAATCGGTCGCCAGTTGAACCCGTTCAAGCGCAAGCGCGACAAGCCGGTCGTCTACTGGTCGGGGATCGTCGACGTGAACGGCGACACGCGCCTGAGCTACACCGTGCCCGACTACTTCAACGGCAAGCTGCGCGTGATGGCCGTGTCGGTGTCGCCGGACCTGGTCGGTACGTTCGAAGGCGCGACGACGGTGCGCGGCGATTTCGTGCTGTCGCCGAACGTGCCGACGACACTCGCGCCGGGTGACGAGGCCGACGTCAGCGTCGGTGTCGCGAACAACCTGACGGGTGTCGGCAACCAGCCGGTGCCGGTCGCGGTCACGCTGAAGACGGGGCCGCAGTTGCAGGTGGTCGGGCCGGCCACGCAGAACGTCGCGCTCGCGCCGCAGCACGAGGGTGTCGCGATGTTCCGCGTGAAGGCGACCGACACGCTCGGCTCGGGCTCGCTGTCGTTCGGCGCGCGTTATGGCGCGAAGGGCGCGCAGCAGCGCGTCGACGTGTCGGTGCGGCCGGCCGCCGCGTTCCGCACGCAGCTCGACATCGCACGCCTCGATCCGGGCAAGAAGGCGAGTGTGCCGAACCTGCGGTCGATGTACGACGCGTATGCATCGCGCGACGCGAGCATCTCCACCGCGCCGCTCGTGCTGTCCGAAGGGTTGTCGTCGTATCTCGTCAACTTCGAGCACACCTGCAGCGAGCAACTGGTGAGTGCGGCCGTGCCGCGCGTGTTCGCGGCGAAGTGGCTGTCGGTGCGGGCGCTGACGAGCGCGATGCATGCGGCCGACGCCGGTGCCGACGCGACGAACGCGGCGGCGATCACGCAGTTCCTCGGGGTGCTGCGCGGCCGGCAGAACGCACAGGGTGGGTTCGGGCTGTGGAGCGCCACACCGGACGCCGATCCGTTCGTGTCCGCGTACGCGATGCACGTGCTGCTCGACGCGCGTGAGCGCGGCATCGCGGTGCCGAAGGACACGCTCGACGCGGGCAACCAGTATCTGCAGAAGCTCGCGGCGAACGATTCGCTCGGTTCGCTCGACCTGCTGCGGCAGCGCGCGTACGCGGTGTATCTGCTGACGCGCCAGGGCAACGTGACGACCAACAGCCTCGCGGCCGTGCAGAAGCGGCTGCAGGATGCGTATCCGAACGACTGGAAGAACGATCTCGCAGCCGCATGGCTTGCCGCGTCGTACCAGCTGCTGAAGCAGGACAAGGAGGCCGCGGCGCTGATCGCGGGCCCGCAGGCGCTGCTCGAGCGCAAGCGCGCGTCCGACGGCGGCTACGTGACCGGCTACTACCTCGATCCGCTGACGCGTGACGCGAGCGTGCTGTACCTGATCGCGAAGCACTTCCCGGACCGCGTGCGCAAGCTGTCGCCGCGCGCGATGGACAACCTCGCCGCGCCGCTCGTCGACAACCGCTACAACACGCTGTCGTCGGCGATGACGATCCTCGCGCTCGATGCGTATGCGGCGTCGAGCGCGGGCCAGCTCGACCAGCTCGCGATCGACGAGGTGCGCGCGGGTGCCGCGCCGAAGGACGTGTCGTCGATCCAGGCGAATCTCGTGCGTTCGGGCACGTGGTCGGCCGGTGCGTCACGCGTCGACTTCGTGAACGGCAGCTCGCTGCCTGCATGGTGGATCACGAGCCAGTCGGGCTACGACCGCGGCACGTCGACGAAGGCGATCAAGAACGGGCTGGAGATCGTGCGCGACTACACCGACACGGACGGCAAGCCGCTCGACAAGATCACGGTCGGCCAGGAGATCGACGTGCACCTGAAGATCCGTGCGACGGGCTCGGCGAGCGTCGGCAACCTCGCGATCGTCGACCTGTTGCCGGGCGGCTTCGATCCGGTCATCGCGCCGCCGCCCGTCACCGACACGCAGGAGGGCGACAGCAACGGCGACGGCCGCGCGTCGGCGCCGGTGGCCGATGCGCCGTGGCGTTCGCCGATCGGCGTGAAGGGTTCCACGTGGCAGCCGCAGTTCGCGGACGTGCGCGAGGATCGCGTGGTGATCTACGGCACCGCGACGACCGACGTGCGCGAGTTCGTCTACCGGATCAAGGCGAGCAATGCGGGCCGCTTCATCGCGCCGCCGGCCTACGGCGAGTCGATGTACGACCGCCGCTTGCAGGCCCAGGCGCCCGGCGGATCGACACTGACGGTGGAGCGCGTGCGATGACGATGAAGCTGCAACGTCGTTGCCGGCCGAGCCGGGTGCGAGGAGCGCCCGCGCGTGGCTGACGACGTTTCGGTGCGCCGGCGCGTGCTGCACGGCGCCGGCCGCTGGCTGCATCGCTGGCAGAACTGGATCGCCGGCGTGCTGCTCGTGTTCGGCGCGCTGGCCGCGTGCCGGCTGTGGCCGCATCCACCGCTGCGCGACTGGAAGCCGTCGTCGGTCGCGGTAACCGACGCACAGGGCCGCTTGCTGCGGCTCACGCTCGCGAAGGACGATCGCTACCGGCTGTGGGTGCCGCTCGACCGGATGTCGCCGCAGCTCGTCGAAGCCGTGATGCTGCACGAGGACCGCTGGTTCTGGTGGCATCCCGGCTTCAATCCGTACGGGCTCGCACGCGGCGCGTGGATCACGTACGTGCGCGGCGGCAATCCGCAGGGCGGCTCGACGCTGACGATGCAGCTCGCGCGCTCGCTGTGGCGGCTGAACACGCGCACGCCGGCCGGCAAGCTCGAGCAGGTGGCGCGCGCGGTGCAGCTCGAACTGTTCTATTCGAAACGGCAGATCCTCGAAGCGTATCTGAACGATGCGCCGTACGGCCGCAACGTCGAAGGCGCGGGCACCGCGAGCGTCGTCTATTTCGACCGGATGCCCGACGCGCTGACGCTGCCCGAGGCGCTCGCGCTGGCGGTGATTCCGCAGGACCCGGCGCGACGGGTGCGCGGCGGGCAGGATGAAATCAACCGCGCGCTGGCCGTGTCGCGCAACCGGCTGTATGCGCGCTGGCTGACGAAGCACCCGGGCGATGCGTCGTTCAAGCCGCTGTTCGCGTTGCCACTTGCGATGCGGTCATTGTCCGCACTTCCGTTCGATGCACCGCACGCGGTCGACCAGGCACTCGCCGCACGCAGCGCGTGGCGTACGACCTCGAGCGCGTCGGCGAACGACGGCGACACCGACGCGCGGCTCGTGACGACGCTCGATCTCGACCTGCAGCACACGCTCGAACGGCAGATCGCACGTTATGTCGCGCGCAACGACACGCGCGGCGTGCGCAACGCGGCGGCGATCCTCGTCGATACGCGCGACATGGGCGTGAAGGCGCTCGTCGGTTCCGCGAACTTCTTCGACCGCACGATCGACGGGCAGGTGAACGGCACGCTCGCGCGGCGCTCGCCGGGATCGACGCTCAAGCCGTTCATCTATGCGCTCGGTTTCGACCAGGGCGTGCTGCATCCGCAGACCGTGCTGCGCGACGTGCCGACCGCGTTCGGCCCGTATGCGCCGGAGAATTTCGACGGCCATTTCCTCGGGCCGATCACCGCGACCGATGCGCTGAACCGCAGCCGCAACGTGCCGGCCGTGTGGGTCGCGTCGCAGCTCAAGTCGCCCGATCTGTACCGTTTCCTGCAGGAAGCCGGCGTGCGGCGGCTCGCAAGCGCGCAGCACTACGGGCTCGCGCTGGTGCTCGGCGGCGGCGAAGTGACGATGCAGGATCTCGCGGCGCTCTACGCGATGCTCGCGAATCGCGGCGAGTTCCGGCCGCTGCGGCTGCGCGCGGACGAGCCCGCGCTGCCTGGCAAGCGGCTGCTGAGCGCCGAGGCGAGCTACATGACGATGGACATGCTGCGCCAGCATCTGCGCCCCGACGAGACGACCGGCGCGCAGCCGTCGAGTGTGCCGGTCTACTGGAAGACCGGCACGTCATGGTCGTTCCGCGATGCATGGACGGCCGGCGTGTTCGGCCCGTACGTGCTGGTCGTGTGGGTCGGCAACTTCGACAACTCGACCAACACGGCATTCGTCGGCGTCGATGCGGCCGCGCCGCTGTTCTTTCAGGTTGTCGATGCGCTGAATGCCGAGCGCACGCTCGTCGAGCCGCCGCGCGCGGTGCCGTCGAAACTGAAGCGCGTGCGGATCTGCCTCGCGAGCGGCGACTTGCCGAACGAGTGGTGCCCGCAGCAGGGCTGGACGTGGTTCATTCCGGGCACGTCGCCAATTCGCGTGAGTACCGTGCACCGGCCGGTCGTGATCGACGATGCGACGGGGAAGGCCGCGTGCCCGCCGTACGACGGCAAGCGCACGCATGCGGAGATCTTCGAGTTCTGGCCGTCGGATCTGCAGCAGGTGTTCGTGCAGGCAGGCATTCCGCGCCGACGGCCGCCGCAGAATGCGGACTGTCGCGACGCGGGGCAGGTCGAGGGCGATCCGCCGCGCATCACGTCGCCGCTGCGCGGGAGTACGTATGCGATGCGTGTGAAGAGTACGGAGGAGACGCGCATTGCGTTCAACGCCACGGCCGATGCGAGTGCGCATTCGCTGTACTGGTTCGTCAACGATGCGTTCGTCGGGCGCGGTGTGCCGGGCGATGCGCTGTTCTGGCAGCCGCGGACGGCAGGCAGTTATACGGTGCGGGTGGTTGACGATCACGGGCGCAGCGATCAGCGGCCGCTGGCGGTGGGGTTGGAGCAGTAGGCGTTGCGTGGCTGTCGCCCGGGTTGCCGCCGGGTGACTGCGTCGACCTCTTCTGTGCTTGGAGGATTTCCGCGGACATGGGGCAGACTGTCGGTATTCGGCCGGATTCATCGTTCGACAACAGTGCAACGAGAAATGAAATGATTGCAATCGACGTCGCGTGGAAGCACGCTTTCGAGACAGAGCCGGTCCGGCTCGTTTCGGTGCTGGATCGGGATCGCTATGAGGTGCGCAAGCTCGAATTCTTTCGCGACGGCCGGGTGGGATTTGCCGACGATGCGAGGTCGTCGCATGGAACGGAGCTTGGAACGGTTCCCGTGCCGTCGCTGGTCGAGATCAACGCCGATCCTGAATTCGATGGAAGAGAGATCACGCTGGAAGATTTCGAAACGCTATGGTCGCGCCATGTGACACGTATCGATCGCGTCGACTGAGTGTGCGGCGTTGGGCGGCAATCAGTTGCTCGACATCGGCGCGTGGATTGCCGGCCCGATAACGAGAGCGTCGAACGTCATCGTCCGCCGATATCGGCAAGATCGGAACCTCGGAAGCCGTTGCTGATCCATGCAGTCCACTTATGCGATGCCTTATGGACAAGAAAGCAAGAAACATCCTGGTCAGAACTTACTGGAACAGCAAGGGATGGGTTGACAGAAAGGACAGGAACATTAGCGACGCCGATCTTGCCTATGCAACGGAACAAGGCGTGATGTTTGCCCCCGTCACGCTGACGCACGACCAGAGCATTACGGCAATCAAGGAAATTCTGCCGAAGGTCGCGCAGGATGCCGTAGCCAGGGCGTTTTTAAGCAGCCTCTCGACGCGGCGGCTGGAATGGCGTTCGGCGTTGGCTTCTTTCGTGTGCGCGCAACGATTGTCGCCGCCGCATGAATACGTACCGAAGGTGAGCGGACACGGGTACACGAACGGTGTCATCACGCACACCGCCTATCGCTGCGGCGTCTGCGACGGATCCCGGGAGTATGAGGCGGTGGACTTGAGCGTACTGAATTTCGAGCGCATCAAATGGGGCGGCGTGCGTCTCGGCGACCGGATGTATACCTTGTTCGATTTGCAGCAATTCCTGCGCGAAGAAATTTCCGAGCCCACGCAGGCCGACATCGACATTCTCAAATCGATGCTGTCAGTGATTGCTCATAGCCAGCCAGATGACTACCCGAGTGCTTTGAGGGACAACCTCGAGCCGGTCATCAAATCGTCGAAAAGCGAGCGCGGCGTGTTGATGGAAATTCTGGCGTGCGTTGATATTCTGCGGCCGTCGTCTTACGACAGGCCCTCGCGAGGCAGGCACGATTGGCATTTCATGGAGCACTGGCGCGGAGAGGACAAATACAACGAAGCTGCCGTGAAGCAGTATTTCGGCAAGTATCTCGATTGACAAGAGACCGCAACTTGCCCGGTTTGCAGGCCGGGTTGGCAGCACCGATTCAGCCTGCCTCGATTGCTGATGCCGCACATCGAAGCCAATGCTGGGTTCGGCCGAGTGGCGGCATTTCAAGAATGCTGCATGTCTCTTGCGGGGCGTCGGGCTACATCCATAGCAATCGCCAACGCGCCTTTTCTTCTTCTCTTCCGGCGCTTGCCGTAGCCGTAGCCGCGGGCGCGTAACGCCCCGCCCACCCCATCACCCATCATCCGCCTTCGCCTGCAGCCCCTTCAACCCCTGGATCACGACCAGCAGCGCGCGCCCGTGCTCATCCGACCCGTCCCACGCGTCGACGATCGCGTCGCGCAGCAGGTCGTTGTACTGGCGGCGCGACGGCCCGGTATCGACACCATAGAAACTGCATAGCTTATTGAATGGCGCGCTGCGGCGCAGCCGGTGCCCGTTCGACAGCCTCAGGCGCGATACGGTCGGCTGGCTGACCCCGGAGAGTCGCGCAATTTCGCTGGACGAGCGTGTATCTGCCATCAGGCGGCGCAACAGGTCTTGAACGGGAAAATCTTGGTCCGGGGCTTCCATGCGATGCATTATACCTATACAGTTACGGCTGTTGAATGGGCTTGCTGTCACCAGCGAGGCTGTATCCCCGAGAAAGTTGATGACACTGAAACACCTCCCACCCACGTTCTGCTGGACCAAGATCGGTACCGAGTCCGGCGAGGATTTGCCGACCGTCGTGCTCCGCAAGGAATGGGAGCGCCGGCTTGGGGGCGGGCGTTTTCTGTGGGGCATCAACCAGCCGCTCGGCAGCAGCGCGCAAGTCGCCGCGCATCGCACGGGCTCGCTGCTCGCGCTGTTTTCGCCGGTCGCATCGCGCCCGCGCGCAGGCGAGCGCAAAGACATGCTCCTGTGGAATGCATGGGTCGACGCGAGCGGGCAGGTGCGGCCGTTGCCGCCGCACACGTTCATCGCCAGCCGCTCGACCTTGCCGTCGGGCCGGCGCCGCGAACAGCACTACGCGCTCGTGTGCGCGTCATCCACCGCGCTGACGGTCGGCACGCAATTGCGCGTGTTTCCCGATCACCTGCGCAGCGTGAGCACCGGCCAGCCGCTTGGCGCCGCACAGGGCGCGGCCGTGGTCGATTGCGTCGGGCGTGCGAAGGAGCAGACGGGCAAGAGCTATCCGCTCGCGCTGTCGGTCGAACTCGAAGCACCGTATTTCGTGCGGCTCGCACAACCGTGCGTGCTGAAGGCACGCGATCTCGCGGAAGTGAACAAGGCCACGCGCGCGGGCGATTTCGATCGCTTCGTCGAGCTCGTCGCGCGTTTGCGCGGCCGTTCGCCGACGGACGCCGTGCGCGGTGTCACGCGTGATCTGTTCGATGTGCCGCCGATCGAAACAGCCGCCGCGTATGTTGCGCCCACGCACGCGGCGCGATTGCGCAACCGGCCGGCGGCCGAGCATCCGCGTGATCTCACCGGCGACCTGTTCGACCTGTCGCCGGGTGAAGCGGCCGCGTTCGCGGGCCTTGCGCATCCCCGTATCGGGCGCGCGTGATGAAACGCGCGACGCAGATCGCGCAAGAATTTGTTGCAATCTCGCCATAGCGGAGCGGCGAGCGCAGAGCGACAATCGGCACGAAGCGCGCTGCGCGGCGGCCGATGCGTCGATACTCGATGGGTCGTGGTTCACGCCGCCGACATGCGCACCACGCACACTGAGCGTCGGCGTGCTTCACACTGCAACCCTGAGGGAGAAGTGTCGATGTCGACCCACATCTGTTCGCGGGAAGCCCGGGCCGCGCAGCGCTTCGTCGAAGCCACGCGCAACGTCGATCAGGCGTTTCGCGCCGTGCGCGGCGAAAGCGACGACGACGTTTCGTCGGCCGAATACGCACTTGCGATGTCGCGCCTCGATCGTGCGCTCGACGAGCTGGCGCGTGCGCAGGAATTTTTCGATCGCGTCGTCAGCGCCGACACAGCGCACGACAACTGATCGAGCCGCATCAACGTGAAAGCGCGTCGGGCGACGCGCTTTCATCATCTTGCCGGGTATCGCACCCGGCATGTCATTCAGTCATCCCGTTCCGACTTCAAACTTTGCGGCCTTCGACCGGATAGCCGGGATCGGTATAGCCGTGCGTCGAGGCATGCCCGGGCGGCACGAGCGAATCGACGAACCGTTCGTCGTCCGGGCCGAGTTCGAGCTTCAGCGCATCGACGTAGCTGTCCCAGTGTGCTTCGGTGCGCGGCCCCGCGATCGTCGAGCTGACGATGCGGTTCTTCATGACCCATGCGAGCGCGAACGCAACCGACGTCGTGCCGCGCGCGGCGGCATGCGCGGCCACCTGCTGCGCGATGTGCAACGATTCGGGGCGCCATTCCGTTTGCTGGATGCGACGGTCGCCGCGGCCCGCGCGTGAATCGGCGGGCGGCTGCGCATCGACTGCATATTTGCCAGTCAATACACCGCGCGCGAGCGGGCTGTACGGCACGACGCCGATCCCGTAGTGCGCGGCGGCCGGAAGCTGTTCGACCTCGGCCGTGCGATCGACGAGGTTGTACAGCGGTTCGCTCGCGACCGGGCGATCGATGCCGAGCTGGTCCGCGAGCCGCGCGATCTCGGCGATGCGCCAGCCCTTGAAGTTCGACAGCCCGAAGTAGCGCACCTTGCCTTGCCGGATCAGGTCGGCGATCGCGCGCATGCCTTCGTCGAGCGGCGCATCGGTCAGCGCGCGATGGAAATAGAGGATGTCGATGTAGTCGGTGCCGAGCCGCTTCAGGCTCGCGTCGACCGATTCGACGATCCATTTGCGCGACTGGCCCTGCCGGTTCGGCCCTGCGTCCGGCCCGGCCGGATAGCCGAACTTCGTCGCGACGACCCAGCTGTCGCGACGCGACGCAATCGCGCGGCCGACCACTTCTTCCGAGCGGCCGGCGTGATAGACGTCGGCCGTGTCGATGAAGTTGATGCCCTGGTCGAACGCCTTGTCGATGATGCGCGCCGATGTCGCTTCGTCGGTTTCGCCGCCGAACATCATTGCACCGAGACACAGCGGCGACACCTTGAGCGCGCTGCGCCCGAGATAGCGGTAATCCATGAAGGCTCCATGCGGGCGCGTGCCCACCGGTTGAATGTAGGGATGCTGCGCTTACACGCCGGCTTCGTCGAACACGCGCTGCGCGATCGTCAGCGCCGAGCTTGCGGTCGGCCAGCCCGAGTAGAACGCGAGGTGCGTGATCGCTTCGACCAGCTCGTCGCGCGTGAGGCCGTTGTCGAGCGCTTTCTTCAGGTGGAACGGCAGCTCGTTGACGCGATACAGCGACACGAGGCTCGCGACCGTGACGAGGCTGCGATCGCGCGGCGACAGGCCGGGGCGCTGCCACACGTCGCCGAACAGCACGTTGTCGGTGTAGTCGGCGAGGGCGGGGGCGATGGCGCCGAACGCTTTGCGTGCGGCGGAAGTCGGTTCGGACATCTAGGGCTCCGGGGAAAGTGGGGAACACCGTCGATGGTAGCCACCGATGCGTCTATCGATAATCCCCGTCAATCCGCATGCACTTATCGACCCGATTCATGAATCGCGGCGCATGGGCGGCGCAGGCTCATGCGCGATAGCGCAGCGCCTCGACGATCACCGCGAGCGCGCGCGACGACTGCCGCCGGCTCGCGTAGTACAGGTGATGACCGGGGAACGTCGGGCACCAGTCGGCGAGCACGCTGTCGAGGCGGCCGGCGTCGACATGCGGCGCCGCGAGTTCGGCGGGCACGTAGGCGAGCCCGTAGCCCGCGAGCGCCGCATCGAGTGTTTCGTAGGTGCCGTTGAACGTGACCTGCCCGTCGACGCGCACCTGCAGCATGTCGTCCCCGCGTGCGAGCTCCCACGCGTACAGCGCGCCATGCGTCGGCAGGCGCAGGTTGATGCAGTCGTGCGCGACCAGATCCTGCGGCGACACGGGGCGCGCGCGTTCCGCGAAATACGCGGGCGCGCCGACGATCGCCATCTTCATGTCGGCCGAGATGCGTACGGCGATCATGTCCTTCGCCACCTGGTCGCCGAGCCGCACGCCGACGTCGAAGCGCTCCGCGACGATGTCGGACAGCCCGTAGTCGTTCACGAACTCGACTTTCAGGTCGCGATAGTCGCGCAGGACCGGCGCGAGCTTCGGCCACAGCAGCGTGCGGATCACGAAGTCGGTCGCGTTGATGCGCACGGTGCCCGTGGGCTGGTCGCGCAGTTCCGCGAGCGCAGCCAGTTCGGCCTCGATTTCGTCGAAGCGCGGCGCGAGATTGAGCAGCAGGCGCTCGCCGGCTTCGGTCGGCGCCACGCTGCGTGTCGTGCGCGTGAGCAGCCGCACGCCGAGGCGCGTTTCGAGCGAGCGGATCGTATGGCTGAGCGCGGATTGCGAGACGCCGAGCTGCGCGGCCGCCCGCGTGAAACTGCGCTCGCGCGCGACGGCGATGAAGGCGAGGAGATCCGCAAAGTTGTCGCGCGGCATGGAAGGTGTCGGGTGGTCGATGCCCGCGCATCGTACCACCGGGTTCGCCGGGCCGCGTCGTGTCGCTGCGTCGTGACGCCGCGATGCGGCGCGCGTCAGCCCGCGCGGGTCATGCCCGGCGCATGGGGCGCGGGACGGTACGCATAGCCGCGCTGCTGGAACGACGTCGCGAAGAACCGCATCTGGTAGCGGATCGCATTCGCCCAGTAATCCCACGTATGGCCGCCCGGCCGTTCCGCATAGTCGTGCGGCACGCCGAGCGCGACGAGCCGTTCGTGCAGCGTGCGGTTCGAGCCGACGAACGCGTCGTCGCGGCCGCAGTCGATCGTCAGGTCGAGATGCGCCCGCACGAACGCGCCGGCGCTTGCGACGATCACGTTGCGGTCCCAGAACGACGGATGGCGGCCGGGGTCGCCGAATACGTGGTCGATGCCCGGCTCGTCCGCGCAGCAGCGCGGATCGACCGCGCCGCTGATGCTGCCGACCGCGCCGAACGTGTCGGGCCGGTCGAGCGCGATGCGCAGCGCGCCGAAGCCGCCCATGCTGAGCCCGGTGATCGCGCGGGCGCGTTGCGTGGCGATCGTGCGGAAGTGCAAGTCGATGTACGACACGACTTCGTCGCCGATGAAGGTTTCGTAGCGGCTGCCCGAATCGAACGGGCTGTCGATGTACCAGCTCTCGTGCCCGCCGTCGGGCATCACGAGGATCACGTGGTAGCGGTCGGCCAGCGCGGCGATGCGCGTGTTCGACGTCCAGTCGGTGTGATCGCCGCCGGAGCCGTGCAACAGATAGACGACCGGATAGCGGTCGCCGTCGCGGGTGCCGCGCGCATAGGCGTCGGGCAGCACGACGGTGGCCTTGAGCGTCTCCTTCATCGCGGCGCTGGGAATCACGACGACCCGCGCGTGGAAGGCGAGAGCAGGGCCTGAAATGGCGACCAGCAGAAGCAGCCAGAAGGCGCGTGCCAGGTACATCGATCCTCGCATGTGTCGACCCCATCCGGCGCCGGGCGCCGGGAAAACCCTGTTCGGACGACTCTAGCAACCGCGCCTTTCAACCATATTTCGGCGAATCCTACGGGTTGTCAGGCGGGCGGCGCGGACACGATGCGCTCGAGCGCCGCGCGAAACGCATCGGGTTGCTCGGCCGGGATCAGGTGCCCGCAGCGCTCGATCGTGTCGAAGCCGGCGCAGCGCGCGAGCGCCCGGTCGGGCACGTGCCAGCCTGCGCGCGAGCGTTCGCCGGCCATCAGCCAGACCGGATGACGCGCGAACACTTGCGCGAGTGTCTGCAGATAGCCCGGTTCGCCCGTCGTCGCGACCACCGAGCGGCCCATCGCGCGCAACGTCGATGCCGGCTGATGCGCGAGCCAGCGGCGGGCGTCGTCGACGAGGCCCGGCGACGGCGCGTCGATCGCGCCACGCAGCCAGCCGTGCGGATCGGCACGCAGGCCGTCGAGCATCGCGTCGGCTTCGGCAGGCGTCATGCGGCCGACCGACGCCGACCAGAATGCATCGTCGAGCGTGAAGTTGCCCTCGATGTTGACGATCCGCCGCACACATTCCGGGTGCGCATGCGCGAACAGCATCGCGATCGCGCCGCCGACCGAGTGGCCGACGACATCGACCGGCTGCGCGCCGAAGTGCGTATCGACGGTATGCCGAAGGTGCTCGACCTGCGCGGCGAGTGTGATCAAGTCGAACGGTACCGTGCGATGCGCGCCGTAGCCGAGCAGGTCGGGGGCGAGATGCGGGCCGTTCCACCCGTGCACGTCGAGCGTGCCGATGAAACCGTGGATGAAGACGACGGGCGTGGGCTGGGTCATGGAGCGGGCGCGGCAGGAAGGGGTGGCAATTCGAGTTCGGCGAGCAGTTCGTCGAGTTCGAGCACGTGCGTGCGGTCGTGGTCGAGCAATTCGCGCACGAGTTCGTCGAGCGACATGCGGCGCAGGCCGTCGCGCAGCCCGCAGCGTGCGAGTTGCGCGGAATCGAGCGCGGCCGCGGTTGCACACAGCGCGGCGCGGCCCGTGCGGAATGCCGTGACGGCAGCGTCGAGCGGTTGCGCGAGATAGTCGCGTTGCGCGGCGAGCGCGGTGCCGTCGACGGATGCAATCACGGGCAGGTCGAGCGTGCATACGGCGTCGATGCGCTCGGCGAACACCGCGTCGAGATCGCGCAGGTGGCATGCATGCTCGACGAGCGAGAAGCCCGTGCCGTCGGGGCGGCGTGTCCACAGCGCGGCCGGCACGTGCGCCGCATACGCGGCGAGCCGATCGGGCAGGCGCGCCAGCGCGGCGACGACGTCGGTGAAAGGCAGCAGTTGCGGATACGCGCTGAACACCGCGCCATAGCTGAACAGCGTGCCGCCGAGCCGCCCGCGCGCCTGCACGACGTCGTGGCCGTGACGGCGCATGACTTCCGCGACCATCGCGCCGCAGAACTGGCGGGCTGTCGTGTCGGTTTCGATTTCGGGGAATTTGTGCGCGATCTCGTGCTGGATCGCACCGATCGCGGCGACGCCCACGCGCGACAGCGCCGCGAATTCGACGTAACGCTCGGGTTGCGCGATCAGCGCTTCGAGCTGGGCGCCGAGCGCGGTGAGGCGGAAACGGTCGAAGCGGGAATGCATGACGGGAGGGTTTCGGCGAGTAACGTATCAAAACGATACGTTACTCGCCGAGGGGACGTCAACAGGCGGAATCGGGCAAGACGTTGGTTCACTCCTTGCCTGCGCCCTTGGCTGCCTGTTCGATCAGCTTCGCGACTTCGGCCGGGTGCGAGATGTACGCGACGTGGCTCGACTTGAGCTCGATCGTCTTGCTGCCGGCGCGTTGCGTCATGAAGCGTTCGAGCTCGGGGTTGATCGCGCGGTCGGCCGTGGCGACCACCGCCCAGCTCGGCTTGGTCCGCCATGCGGCATGCGTGATCGGCACGCCGAACGACTGCGCGGCCGGCGTCACCTGCGAGATCGCCATGAATTTCGCTTCGGCGGCCGGCACGTCGGCCGCGAAGTCGGCGTGGAACGACGCTTCGTCGAAATACAGATGGCCGTCTTCGGTGGCCTTGATCGCCTTCGTCGCGGGCGGCGTCTTCTTGGTCAGGTCGAGCGGGCTTTCGCCGGTGTCGGGCTGGAACGCGGCCACGTAGACGAGGCCCGCGACCTTGTCGTCGTTGCCGGCTTCGGTGATCACCGCGCCGCCGTAGCTGTGGCCGACGAGGATGCTCGGGCCGTCCTGCGCGTCGACGACACGCCGGGTTGCCTTCACGTCGTCGTCGAACGACGTTTCCGGTTGCTGAACGACGGAAACCTTGTAGCCGTCGCGCGTCAGGATGTTCGAGACGGCTTGCCAGCCCGAGCCGTCGGCGAAGTAGCCGTGAACCAGCACGACGTTCTTGATGGGGGCGGCGACGGCCGCGTGCGAACCGAATGCGGCGGCGGAAACGGCGAGTGCCGCGGCGATGTGGCGAAGTTGGGAAAAGCGCTTCATTTTCATTCTCCAGAAGGAAGACAGGGTGGGAAACCGTCGGATATCGACAGGCGTCTTGTTCTGTCGATGAAGTCATCCTACTAGTAGGTAGGGTGGTCGACAAGGAGAATTTGCGGCTGGAAAAGACTATCTCAGGGCAGTAAACTATCGCTGTTTTTCATCCGACTAGATGGTAGGCAGATATGACGGTATCGGGGGACAGTACGGCGGGCCGCATTCTCGAGGCCGGGCGGCAACTGATCATGCGGCGCGGCTACAGCGGGTTCAGCTATGCCGACATCGCCGACGCGATCGACATCCGGAAGGCGAGCATCCATCACCATTTCCCGACGAAGGCGGATCTGGCGGTCGCGGTGCTGCAGCAGTCGCAGGCGAATTTCGATGCCGATATGTCGCTGCTCGACGCGAGCGGCGCCGACGCGCTGGTGCAGATGCGCGCGTACATCGGCTACTGGGAACGCTGCATCGCGGACGACAGCGCGCCGTTCTGCGTCGCCGGCATGCTCGGCGCGGAGCTGCCCGCGCTGCCCGACGAGGTCGCGCGGGCGGTGAGGGCGCATTTCGACGACCTCGCCGCATGGCTGGTGCGCGTGCTCGAGGCGGGGGTGAAAGATGGCGTCGTGCAGCCGGACATATCGGTGCAGACCGAGGCCGCGACGTTCGTGTCGCTGGTCTACGGCGCGATGCTCGCCGCGCGGGCGTACGGCAATGCCGGGATGTTCCGGGACGTGACCGGCGGCGCGGTCGAGCGGCTCGCGGTGCCGCGCAAACGCGGGTGAGCCGCGCACGCATCAGCGGGTAGGAGCGGCGTCCGGCGGTGAGGCGAAACCGTCCGGCGCCGCCGCGATTTACGCGTGTTTTCCGGCGTCGGCCTGCGCGCTCGACCTCGCTTTCTGCGCTTGCAATGCTTCCGTGAACGCCGGGCTGAAGTCTTCCGCCTCGAACAGCGGGCGAATCTCGATGTCGGAGTCGCCGGGCATCGGGTTCGGGCAGCGCTTCACCCATTCGACTGCCTCGTCCATCGATTTCACCTGCCACAGCCAGAAGCCGGCGACCAGCTCCTTCGTTTCGGCGAACGGGCCGTCGCTGACGGTGCGGTTCTTGCCGGCAAAATGCACGAGCTTGCCGCGCCTGCTCGGGTGCAGCCCGTCGGCGGCGAGCAGGATGCCGGCTTGCGCCAGTTCTTCGTTGAACCGGCCCATCGCGGCGATCATTTCCGGGTCGGGCATCCGGCCGGATTCGGAATCGGTGGTGGCCTTGACGATGACGAGGACGCGCATGGTGGACTCTCCTTGAACAAGAATGAGGGGGCGCCGCCGGTCGTTCCGACGGCAAAACGAGCGGTTACGACAACACGACGCGCGACGGCGGCGCGAATCGACATCGCAGGGAAAAAATCTCAGGGGTGAACGGCGTGTGCGGCGTTGCGCCGGCAATCCGTCATGTCGTGCCGGCGCCCGCATCGAGCGCGCTGCGGATCCGGGCGGCGAGTTCGTCGCGCCGGTATGGCTTGCCGAGCAGCATCACGCCGGGGTCCAGCCGTCCCGCATGGAAGATCTCGTCTCGCGTGTAGCCGGACGTGAACAGCACGGGCAACGGCGGCTTGCGCAGCGCGGCACGGCGTCCGAGTTCGCCGCCCTTCACGCGGCCGGGCATGATCACGTCGGTAAACAGCAGGTCGATTGGCGTCTCGCTGTCGAGCACGCGCAATGCGGCTTCGCCGCTGGACGCCGTGATGACCTTGTAGCCGAGCTGCGCGAGCATGTCGACCACGGTCAGGCGGACGTCCGCATCGTCCTCGACGACGAGGATGGTCTCGTGGCCGCGCACCGCGTCGTGCTGCGGCATGCGGGCCTGCTCCTCGGCCGCGCCGTGGCAGCGCGGAAACGTGAGGCGCACGGTGGTGCCCTGGCCCGGCGTGCTGTCGATCGACACATGGCCGCCGCTCTGCTTGACGAAGCCGAACACCATGCTGAGCCCGAGCCCCGTGCCTTCGCCATCCGGCTTGGTCGTGAAGAACGGTTCGAACGCGCGCTCGAGCACGTCGGCCGTCATGCCGGTGCCCGTGTCGGCGAGCTCGAGCGTCACGTATTCGCCGGGTGGCGTCGGCGCGCGGCCGGCGTTCGACGCATCGCCTGACTGCACGTTGTAGGCGGCGATCGTCAGCGTGCCGTCGCCGCGCATCGCGTCACGCGCATTGAGCGCAAGGTTCAGGAGTGCGTTTTCGAGCTGGTGCCGGTCGGCGAGCACGTTGCCGACATCGGGTGACAGTGCGGGGACGATCCGGATCGTTTCGCCGAGCGCGCGGCGCAGCATCTCGCTCATGTCCACGATCAGTTGCCGCGGATTCAGCGTCGTCGGCGCGAGCGGCTGGCGGCGCGCGAAGGCGAGCAGGTGCGACGCCAGTTTCGCCCCGCGCCGCACGGCGTTGTTCGCGTTCTCGATCCGGGGTTGCGCGCCCGCATGGGCGCCGAGCTCGACGGAGAGGATCTGCAGGTTGCCGCTGATCACCTGCAGCACGTTGTTGAAGTCGTGCGCGATGCCGCCGGTCAGGTTGCCGATCGCTTCCATCTTCTGTGCATGACGCAACTGTTCCTCGATCGCCGCACGCTCCGCGATCGCGTCGGTCACGCGCTGCTCGAGCGTCTCGGTCAGGTCGCGCAGCCGGGCATTGGACGCCTGCAGCGCCGCTTCCGCGCGATCGCGGTGGCGCGTGGCGAGCACGCGTTCAGTGGTCTCGACGACGACGGCGAGCACGCCGCCCGGTGCACCGTCGTCGTCGGGGATCGGGCTGTAGTGCAGATCCATCCAGACGTCTTCGGGGCGGCCGCTGCGCAGCAGCACGAGGGCTTTGTCGCGATAGGACAGCGTGCCGCCGGCGAGGCAGGTGTCCATCACGTTGCGGTTGAAATCGGCGACTTCGGGCCAGCCGAGTTCGACCGGCTTGCCGAGCAGATACGGATGGCGCCCGCCGGCGAACCCGGCATACGCGTCGTTGTAGATCATGTAGCCGGGGCGGCCCCACAGCATCACCAGCGGCAGCGGCGACGCGAGCACCGTGCGCACGGCCGTGACGAGGCTGGCCGGCCACCCGTCGAGCGGGCCCAGCCCGGTGGCGGCCCAGTCGAATGCGGCGATGCGCCGGGCCATGTCGCCCTGCCAGCCGGTACAAGCGTGATGCTGCGCGAACAACTCGACATGCATGGGAGCGCTCCGATGAGGACATGCGGTCTCGGGCGGGGGACAAGTCGCGAAAGCGTGCTCCATTCTAGGGCAGATCGATTCGTGCGGCGACGCTGCGCCGTTCCGGAGCCCGTCGTCAAAACTGGTATGCTGATCCTCACCACGTTCACGCGGAGGGCGCCATGGCTGCTAAGGAAGTCTCGAAGAAGAAGTACCTGAAAATCCTGAACAAACGCCTGCGCGCCGAGCCGGCGGCTCCGGCCGGCGCGTCGTTTGTCTTTTTCCCGCTGGGTGCGAAGGCGAAGCACGCGACGGGTGTCGTGTCCGGCGACACGCGCAGCAAGCGCGAACTGGCGGTGATGGCCGCGGTGCAGCGCAAGGCGGCCGAAGAGTTCGTCGTCGCCGGCGCCTGACCGGACCCTGCTGCACCCTCGCTGGATTGCCGCCTCCGCCCCTTACGCGGCGGCGGCCTCGCAATGCGCGATCGCGCCGGCGAGCACGCGCGGGATGTCGTGCGTGAGGGCCGGGCCGTGCCTCGGCAGGATGAGGTCGAGATCGAGCGGCTGGATCGGGCACAGCGCACTGGCCAGGCAGGCGAGCGAGGGCAGGTAGTCCGGGCGCCGGCTCGAATCGACGGTCGCCGGCAGCGGGCCGTCCGTCGCTTCACGGCCGAAGCGCATCAGGATGCCCGACGACAGCAGCGCCTTGTACGCCGGCAGGTACCCGACTGACCCATTCCACTGATGTACGTGTTTCGTGAAGATCGGCACGAGTTCGACGCCGGAGCGGGGCGTCGACACCGTGCCGGGCAGGCGCGCGACACGGTGCCTCGGCTCGGTCCGGCAGCGTCGGTCCGGCCGCGAATCCGGCCGCTTCGCGCAGCAGTCGGGCACGGCGCTGCGCACCGTCCCGGCTATCGTGAACATCCGGTTCGATCGGGCGCTCAGGACACCTAGTCCGCCGCCGCCGCATAGCGGCCACCGCCACCCGCTTCATCGCCCGCCGCGAGCTGTTCCAGCGCGAGGCCCTTCGTCTCGATCCCGAGTGTCCACACGGCCAGCGCGGCCGCGATGAACGACAGCGCGCCGAGCGTGAACACGCCGCCCTGGCCGAACACCGGCAGCACGACGCCGACCACGTAAGGCCCGATCAACGAGCCGACGCGCCCGATCGCCGACGCGAAGCCCGAGCCCGTCGCGCGCGCGCCGGTGCCGTACAGCTCCGGCGTGTACGTGTACAGCGCGGCCCACATCCCGAACAGGAAAAACTGCATCGCGAGGCCGGTGCCGATCAGCAGCGCCATGCTGCCGCCGTACAGCGCGCTCTGGCCGTACGCGTACGCCATCACGCCGCCGCCGATCAGCGACGCGATGCAGGTCGGCTTGCGCCCCCAGCGTTCGACGAGCCACGCGGCGCACAGGAAGCCCGGCACGCCGCCGAGCGAGATCAGCACCGTGTAGAACACCGATTTCGTGACCTCGAAGCCGGCCTGCTGCAGCAGCGCGCCGAGCCACGACGTGAGGCCGTAGAAACCGAGCAGCGCGAAGAACCACAGCAGCCACACCATCACCGTGCGGCGGCGGTACACGCCACTCCAGATTTCGCGCAGCGCGCCGTGGCCACGCGCGACGACCGGCTCGGCGAGCCGCGACGGCGGCGGCAGCGTCGTGACGCCGGCCGAGCGCATCACCTTCGCCTCGATCGTGTGCATCACCGTGTCGGCTTCCGCGTGCCGGCCCGCATGCTCGAGCCAGCGCGGCGATTCCGGCACGATGCGGCGCACGACGAGCACGAACACCGCGGGAATCGCGAGCAGCGCGAACACCGTGCGCCAGCCGAACTGCGGCAGCACGAAGTACGCGACGATGCCGGCCGTGATGAAGCCGAGCGGCCAGAAGCCGTCCATCAGCGCGATCAGGCGGCCGCGCTTCTCGGTCGGCACGAATTCGGACAGCAAGGTCTGCGCGACCGGGAATTCCATCCCCATCCCGATCCCGAGCAGCACGCGGTAGACGATCAGCGCGTCGACGCTCTGCGCGGTCGAGCACAGATACGAGGCCGCGCCCCACAGCACCATGCTCCACTGGAACACGGGCCGGCGGCCGAAGCGGTCGGCGAGCAGGCCGGCGACGGCCGCGCCGAGCACCATCCCGAAGAAGCTCGCGCTCGCGACGAGGCCGGCGGCCGCGGTCGACAGGCCGAACTCCTTGCGGATCGAGCCGAGCACGAACGTCATCGTGCCGAGGTCGACCGAGTCGAAGAAGAATGCGATCGCGATGATGAAGAAGATCCGCTTGTGATAGCCGGAGAACGGCAGGCGTTCGAGCCGGGCGGCGGCGGAGGCGGGAGCGGTGGCGGCGGGCATGGCGTCCTCTGAAATGAAAAGGGGCCGCGAAGCGCGTGCTTCGCGGCCCCGATGCTTCATCTTCAGTAGACGCGACCACAAAATGCCGCATCAGAGGAAAAGCGCCGCCTGCTTGCTCAAATGCGTCATCGGCAGCAGCGCGGGGAGCGGCCGTCTTGCGTCAATTCTTCAGCTTGTAGCCGGTGCGGAACATCCACGCGACGATCGCCAGCAGGATCACGAGGAACAGCGACGTCGCGCCGAGGCTGACGCCCACGTGCACGTCGGCGATCCCGTAGAACGACCAGCGGAAGCCGCTGACCAGGTAGACGATCGGGTTGAACAGCGTGACGACGCGCCACGCGGGCGGCAGCATGTCGACCGAGTAGAAGCTGCCGCCGAGGAACGTGAGCGGCGTGATGATCAAGAGCGGCACGAGCTGCAACTTCTCGAAGCTGTCGGCCCAGATGCCGATCACGAAGCCGAACAGGCTGAACGTGACCGCCGTCAGCACGAGGAACAGCACCATCCAGAATGGATGCAGGATGTGCAGCGGTACGAACAGGCCGGCCGTGGCGAGGATGATCACGCCGAGCAGGATCGACTTCGACGCGGCCGCGCCGACGTACGCGATCACGATCTCCCAGTACGACACGGGCGCGGAGAGAATCTCGTAGATCGTGCCCGTGAAGCGCGGGAAGTAGATGCCGAACGACGCGTTCGAGATGCTCTGCGACAGCAGCGACAGCATCACGAGCCCCGGCACGATGAACGAACCGTAGCCGATGCCGTTCACGTCGCTGATGCGCGAGCCGATCGCGGAGCCGAACACCACGAAGTACAGCGATGTGGAGATCACCGGCGCGATGATGCTCTGCATCAGCGTGCGGCGCGTGCGGGCCATTTCTGCGCGGTAGATCGCGCGGATGCCATGCAGGTTCATGACTCAGGCTCCTTGCACGCCGTTGCGGCGGTTGTCGATCAGGCTGACGAAAATGTCCTCGAGCGAGCTCTGCGTCGTGTGCAGGTCGCGGAAGCCGATGCCGGCCGAGCCGAGCGCGTTGATCAGCTTCGCGATGCTCGCGTCGTCGCGCTGCGAGTCGTACGTGTAGACGAGCGCGGCGCCGTCGGCCGCGCGTTCGAGCCCGAACGGCGCGAGCGCGGGCGGCACGTCCGCGAGCGGGTGCTCGAGCTGCACGGTGAGCTGCTTCTTGCCGAGCTTGCGCATCAGCTCGTGCTTTTTCTCGACGAGCACGAGCTCGCCGCCGAGGATGATGCCGATCCGGTCGGCCATTTCCTCGGCTTCCTCGATGTAGTGCGTGGTCAGCAGGATCGTCACGCCGCTCTCGCGCAGCGAATCGACGAGCTTCCACATGTCGCGGCGCAGCTCGACGTCGACGCCGGCCGTCGGTTCGTCGAGGAACAGGATGCGCGGCTCGTGCGACAGCGCCTTCGCGATCATCACGCGGCGCTTCATGCCGCCCGACAGCGTCATCAGCTTGTTGTCGCGCTTGTCCCACAGCGACAGCGCCTTCAGCGTCTTCTCGATGTACGCGGGATCGGGCGCCTTGCCGAACAGGCCGCGGCTGAACGACACGGTCGCCCAGACGGTCTCGAACGCGTCGGTGGTCAGTTCCTGCGGCACGAGGCCGATCATTTCGCGGGCCGCGCGGTAGTGATCGCGGATGTCGTGGCCGCCGACCGTCACGCGGCCTTCGGTCGGCGTGACGATGCCGCAGATCGAGCCGATCAGCGTCGTCTTGCCGGCGCCGTTCGGCCCGAGCAACGCGAAGATCTCGCCGGGGCGGATGTCGAGGGTCACGTGCTTCAGCGCCTGGAAGCCGGACGCGTAAGTCTTGGAGAGGTCGGAGACGGAAAGGATCGGTTGCATGCTCACGGAGGGCACGGCCGGCCGGCGTGACGGTGCGCGCCGCGCGTGCCCGGCATCGCCGCCGCTGCGAAGCGGCCGGGATCGGGGACGGCATGGCGAACGGGCGTCATGTCGAACGGCGTTGTGGTGCGGGATCGCAGGATCGCCATATTAGCAATCGGTAGATGGAAATGCATTCTCGTGGAAAGGGCGTGGGTTGCCGGTGCTGGATTTGCGTGAATTGACGGTGCATCGCTGAATAGCGCGACTCTTTATTTGCGATGCGTGAACAATTTGAGCCATTTTCGGCGAACCGGGCTGCGATCGTGTTTCCCCTCGGTGGCGGCGCGGCCGGCCGGCCGACTGTGCCGCCCGAAGGCCGTCGCGCCGTACCGGGACGGCGTGCGCGGCGCTCGCGATAATGCGTTTCTTTCATCGTTTACGGAGCGGCGCGCATGTCTTTGGTCGATTTCAAATCCGTGGCGGCGGCGCAGGCCGTCGCATGGAAATCCACGATCGTCGGCGAGGTGGGGCCGGCCAGGATCAAGGTGCTGCGCATGGATGCGCAGGCTTACGAAGCGGAAGTGCACGACTACAACGAAGGCCTGCTGGTGCTCGACGGCCGGATGATGCTCGAGGTCGCAGGCGAGACGATCATCGTGGAGGCCGGGCAGATGTACCTCGCGCGCGCCGGTGTGTCTCATGCGGTGCTGCCGGGCAGCCACGGCACGCTCGCGATCATCGACGTGTAAGGTTGCGCCGCAACATGCAGGTGGCCGGCTGAGGCCCGGCTGGCTTGGCCAGGCGCGGATTGGCGGCCGCCATTCAAACGCGTGTTATACCGCCCGGGTATTTGTCTGAGCAAATAAATTGAAGGCTGTTTGAAAATCTGTCAAATACCGTGTAAACGCTAGGATTGCGTGGTTTCGGTCGTTTGGAACTCTGCATCCATTTACTTGTGGGTATCGTCCGATCATAGTCTCCACCAACGACGCATCACGATAACGAATCAAGCGTACGGATGGAGACCAATTCATGAGACGCCTATCCGCGGGGCCAGCCGGACTGCCGTTTCCCGTTTTTTCGCTGAATGCAGGCGCGATGCCGATCGCGTACCTGCGTTGTCCTGTCGCCGTGTAGCGGCGAACCATTTCCCGTTTCGATCGTTCTCACGGCGCCGTGCCGCATGACGGCGCCGCGGGAGAGCGCTTGCCTGCCGCCGCGGCGTGTGCCGCATGTGCCTGATCGGCATCGCGGCCGTCTTGCGCGCACCGTCATGCGCCGCGCGTCCGTGCCGCGGCGCGATACCAACCGGCGGGCCATGCAGCCTGTCCGGACGAGACTTGTCGTACCTGAAAAGGAGGGGTTGATGATTTGCATTCCTGAATGGCGGAAAGCGATTCTGTCGTGCGCGGTGCTGGCGCTGCCGTTCGTTGCCGGTTGCGGCGGCGGCGACGATCCGGGGCCGATCAACGTGCCGCAGTGCTCGGGCAGCGCATGCGGGCCGAGCGGTGCCGAAACGACGCCGCCGGTCGTGACGAAGCTGTGTCCGGACGCGCTCGATTACACGACGACGTATACGGGCGGCGCAGGCAGCGGCGAGTACGTGAAGGTGAAGTTCGACACCACGAAGCTCACCTACCAGATGCAGTTCATCGAATCGTCGGTGCCGACGTCGGCCGGGCAAGTCAACAATACCCGCGCGGGCTTGACGATCAGCGGCGCATTCCATCATCCGACCACGCTCCCGACGGCCGAGCAGAACCGCTGCGCATTCGTGCTCGACAGCGGCGCGACGAGCGACGGTGCGTATTCGGTGACGATCAACCGTGCCGATCCGCCGATGCTGTTCGTCGGCAATGGCGTGGTGGGCGGGGGGATTCCGGGGGCGACGATTGCGTTCGCCGGTATTCCGCTGCTCCCGGGCGTCACGCTCGGCGTCGTACCGTCGCGCACGTTCGATTTCTATCCGTTCATCGGCTTCACCGACACCGAAACCGACTTCACGAAAGTGGCGGGCAACTACAACGAGGTAGGCATCCATCTGTCGCCGATCGGCGGTGATGGTCAGAGCCCGACCGGGCCGGTCGGCTGGGAGTCCGACGTCGTCAACTGGAATCAGACGTTCAATGCGGACGGCTCGTGTTCGATCACGCAAGGCAGCGACTACTCGTGTCAGACGACCGGGACGCCGTGGACGCGGCGCAACAACGCGGACGGATCGGCCGACAACGTATTCGTGAGCAATCCGGCTGTGGGGCAGGGGTATCCGATTGCGGGGCAAGGTTCGACGCTGATCATTGCACCGAGTCAGGCGAAGGGCATCATGATCGTCGGCAGATTGAACGGCGTACTTGTGCCGATTGTGATTCGAGTGGGCTACACGCACGTCGATACGGTCAATCTGCTCGCATCGGTCGCCGATGCCGAAGTCGGTATCTCGATGCTTTCGTCGACGAAAGCGATTGCCGCGAACTCCCTGAAGGGCGGTTATATCGGCGCGACCAGTGCATCCGCATGCGGCATCGTGACCTCCAGTGGCCAGGGGAACAAGTTGACGTCGGCGGGGCCGAGCTTCAACCCGAACGTGCCGCACCCTGACCTGCCGGGTACCTTCACCAATAACGCCTTCTATTCGGTAGCAGGCAGTTGCAACGACGGTACTGCCGTGTCGACGATGGCCGCGAACTATACGTCGACGCTGTTCCAGGGGGCTACCGCGGCGTTCATCGATCCGCAGACGTCGTCGGTGACCTCGCAGTTCGGGCTCGACTACACGCAGGCGACACCCGGCAAGATCAAGGTCACGGCCACGCAGAACTTCAACGCGAAGGGCGCCGGCGGCGACGTGGCGATCTTCAAGAAGGGCGATACGGGCTGGATCGTGACGGCCGGCAACGTCTACGCGATGGTCGTCAACAACAGCCAGGTCAATCCGTTCTTCACGGTCGGCGCATTCGTCCAGTAACCCTGCATTGAACACGTAACACCGGCGGCGCATGCGTCGCCGCCGGCGAATCGAATTTCAAGAGGATTCCTATGAATTTGAAGCAATGGATGGCCGCGGCCTCGCTCGCGCCCGTGCTGGCAGCATGCGGCGGAGACGGCGACCCGCCGCCCGCACCGGCGGTCCGGCTGTGCCCGCAGACGATCGACTACAACACGGTGTTCATCGGCGGGTCGGGATCGGGCGAGCTCGTGAAGGTGCAGCTCGATACGACGAAGATGACGTACCGGATGACGTATCTCGCATCGCCGGTGCCGACCACCACGGGCACCGTGCAGCCGACCCGCGACACGGCGCCGGCCAACGTGGTCGACGGCACGCTCGCTGACGAAACGGGGCTGCCGACGGTGAAGCTGAACCAGTGCACGTTCCGGATGCAGAACGCGAGCCTCGACCCGAACCGGCCCGCGCGGCTGTTCCTCGGCGAGGGCGTGCTGGGCGGCGCGATTCCCGGCGCGACGATTCAGTTCGACGGCGTGATCGGCGTCGGCAAGATCACGAAGACGACGTTCCCGTACTACCCGTTCATCAGCTTCTCGTCGCTGGAAACCGACCTGACGAAGATCGCAGGCAAGTACAACCAGCTCGGCTATCACCAGGTGCCGTCGCAGAGCTTCCAGCCGGTGGCGCTCGACCAGCAGGTGACGATCAACGCGGACGGGAGCTATGTCGAAACCGACAACTTCGGCAAGAAGAACGGCGGGCAGCCGCTTGCATCGAGCGCGACCGTGAACCAGCCGTTCACGCTGCGGCCCGATGCGCCGGCGTTCCAGTCGCTCAACTACCTGCCGCAGATTCCGCCGACGCTCGCGGCGGTCGATCCGGCGAAGGCCGGCAAGGGGATCCTGATCGTCGGCAAGCTGCGCAACCAGCTCGTGCCGATCTTCATCCGCACCGGCGCGGCCAACGCGGATCTCACGCAAGGCCCGCCGAGCGCGGACGACGAATCGGGCATCTCGTTCCTGAGCCCGCAGACGCCGATCGCGCAAGGCTCGCAGAACGGCGAGTACACGGGCGTCGACAGCGCGTTCAACTACCGCGCGACCGCGCTCGTCGGCGCGCAGGCCACGCTGCTCGATCCGTTCAATGCGTCGCAGGCCGCGCTTACGCGTGCGCTGAACCTCGACTACACGCAGAAGGTGCCCGGTGTCGTCACGACCGTGCATGCGGATGCGGCGTCGGGGCCGGCGACCGGCAAGTTCGTGTTCACCGGCGGCGTATTCGGGTTCCTCGACATGAACGATACGAGCAACCCGTACTTCACGGTCGGCGCATTCGTGCAGTGACGCAGGCGTGGATGGAGACACGGCGGCGCCGCGCGCAGATGCGCGGCGCCCGGACAGAATGAGGGGAGACTTCATGAAGAAGCTGATTGTCGCGGGTGTCGTCGCAGGCGTGTCGACGCTCGCATCGGCCCAGCAGGCGGGCGACAACGTCGCGACGCTGGGCTGGCTGCACATCATGCCGCAGGATTCGACCAACGGGCTCACGACGAATCTTGCCGGCATGCCGATCAACGGGCCGCTGCGCCTGCCCGGGTCGTTCACGTCGCCGGGCACGAGCCTGACGGTCAACAACGCCGATACCGTCGGCCTTACGCTCACGCACTTCTTCACCGACCACATTGCGGTGACGTCGGTGCTCGGCGTACCGCCCGAGTTCACGCTGACCGGGCACGGCTCGATCCGGCCGCCCGGCCCGGCCGGTGCGCTCGGCAGCGTCAACATGGACAACCCGGCGAACCAGCCGGCGGTGAAGAACGCGCGGCAGTGGAGCCCGACGGTCATTCTGCAGTACTACTTCAATTCGCCGACGGCGCGGTTCCGCCCGTTCGTCGGGATCGGCGTGGCCTACAGCTGGTTCAGCAACATCGAACTGAACGGCAACTTCGCGAAGGACATCAACGAGAACCTCGGCAGCGTGCTCGCGGCCGGTGCCGGCAAGCCGGGCCCGACGTCGGTGGAGGGCAAGGCGTCGTCGTCGTTCACGCCGGTCTACAACGTCGGCGCGAGCTATGCGATCGACAAGCACTGGGGCTTAACGGCGACGCTGACGTACATGCCGCTGAAGACCTACTCGTCGCTCGTGATCAAGGCGGCCGACGGCTCGACGCTCGCCACCACGCGCACGCGGCTGAAGGCCGATCCGCTGATCACGTTCGTCGGGATTTCGTACAAATTCTGAGCCGTCCGGCGCGCATGACGCGCGTCGGCGGCTTCCTGCGACCGGCTGGCCGGACCCTTCCGGCAGGAAGGTCGCGTTCCTGGCGGCGTGCCGCCATTTGTGAAGAGAGGGGGCAGTTCAAATGAGCATTCGCAAAATCGTATCGCTTGTTGCTGCAGTGGCTTTCACCGCGGTTTCGGCCGCGCCTGCTTTCGCTGTCACCGTTACGCGTGCCGACGGCCAGCCGATGAACCCGAACGGCGAGCCGTTCTCGGCGACCGGGCTCACGAACCTCAGCAAGGGTGCGATCACCGCAGGCTGTACCGCGACCTTCAACGGCACGATCACGTCGACCGGTATCGTCAGCATCACGTCGACGACGTTCACGGGTGGCGCAACATGCTCGCTGATCAGCGGCAGCGCGAGCAGTACGTCGCCGTGGACGGGGCAGGCTGACAGCACGACGCAGTTGTCGATCAATAACGTAAAGGTGAACGTCACGCTGCTCGGCACCTGCGGGCCGAGCAAGGTCGTGACGACGTGGAGCGATACGAACTCGTCGCTGGCGTTCAATAACTCCGTGCTGACGCCGGACTGCACGGTGGCTGGCACGGTTCTGACGTCGCCGAAGTTCCACGTGCAGTAAGCGATCGCGGATCGAAGCGGATGCCCGCCGCGCGCGAGGGCCGCGCGGTATGTGCGGCGGGCTTCCGCGGTTTCGCTGGGTTCGTGCCGTCGCGTGTATCGGCGCGGCGGCCGGATTCATTCTGCAGAGCGGCCGCGTTTCTCGTGTAAGGCCGCCATATATCAATAGAGAGGGCCGTACAAATGGAAATTCGTCAAATTGCATCGCTTGTTGCTGCAGTGGTATTTACCGCGGTTTCGGCCGTGCCTGCTTTTGCGGTGACCGTTTCGCGCGCGGATGGGCAGCCGATGAATCCGAACGGTGAGCCGTTTTCGGCGGCGGGGCCGGTAACGCTTGTCAAGAAGACGGCCGTCACGAACTGCACCGCGATATTCAACGGAACGATTACGTCGACGGGTATCGTCAATATCACGTCGACGCAGTTCGTCGGGGGCAACTGGTGCCCGCTGATCAGCAACACTGCGAGCAGCGCGGTGCCTTGGACAGGGCAGCTGGACAGCACTACGCAGCTCTCGGTCAATAACGCGCAGGTGGGCATCGCGCTTCTCGGACCTTGCGGACCGAGCAAGCTCGTGTCGTCATGGGACGATTCGAATTCGTCGATGACGTTCAATAACGCGGAATGGAAACCTGATTGTACGTTGGCCGGCAGGACTGTTACGGCGCCGAAGTTCCATGTGCAGTAACCGTATCCGAGGACGCCGGGCGCGGGCCACGCGTGAGGACCATCCGGTATGAACGCGGGTTTCCGCTTCCTCGATTTGTTCGCGTTGTCGCGCTTATCAGCGTGACGGCCGGCTGGCCTCCCGTATCGCGATCCGATACGGGGGATTGCAGTGCCGGCGTGGCGTACAGCGCCACTCGATTCAATTGAAACAACCAAATTCAAATTGGCCAGAACACTCCCGGAAGACCCATGCTTACCGATCCAGCAAAGTATGGAGATGCCCGCGGCGCGACGCCTGACCGGCTGCGCACGGCCGCGTGGCTGCAGTATCTGATCGAACGAATCGACGCCGCCGCGTGCGCGGCGGACACGGGTGACGCCGGCGACACGACCGTCATCTCGTCACACGCGATACGTATGCGAGTGGGCGCGAACCTGTCTCGAGAAACGGCAGCGATTCTTGGCCGGCTTGCGCCGTGGATCGCATCGGACAGTGGCGCCTGCGCATGCGATCTGACGGACCCGCGCGGCGCGTGCTCGCATGTGCCGTCGATGCAGCAACTCGCCGAAGCCGAACGAAGCTGCCCCGGCTCGCGCGCCGTGTTCGACACCGCGTACGGTGTGATCGATGCATGCGCGTTCGACGATCCCGATGTTGGCTGGGCCGCACTCGGGCGGATTGCCGGCGGTGTCGAATGCAACGGGGGCGATGACGGTGCATGTAGCGAACATGAACAGGGCGTGCACGGCGACACGTCGCCTGCGAAGAACCTGAGAGAAAGACTGGCCGTGGTCGCGGCTGCCGGTGGGGAAACGGCAGCCATGCCGGGCGCCGTCATCGACGCGATCGTGCTGCGCGTGTGCGGGCCGCGCGACGATGCATCGCGCATCGACGAGATGGCGGCGCTCGTGACGTTCTCGGCCGCACTTGCTGCCGGCGACGGAACGTCCATCGCCGCGTATGGCGGTCAGCACAACCTCGTTGCCCGGGCGATCCGCACGCATCGCGCCGATCTCGCGTCGGTGGACGGGCTGCTCGCGGCGTTGTCCGTGTGCCGGCTCGATCGGCTCGTCGGCGCGGGCAGCTTTTGGGCGTACTACCTGCTGGCGGGCATCGTGATTGCAGCGCCGGATGCCGTTCGGGAAGTCGGTCGCCGCTTTCATGGTGATGAATGGCAGGCGTGGCTCGATCACGTGCTCGCGTGGCCGGCGGTCAGTCGATTCGGGCCGAAGGAGGACGACGCGTTCGAAGGCCTGCGCGGTGCAATGAGCCTGACGTCGCGATGGAATCCGATCGTCCGCGGGAAGCGGATGCGGAAGCGGGGTGTCGTATCGCCCTGAATCGGGGGGCACGTGGGACATGGCCGACTGATGCATCGCCTTGGCCGAAGCGACATACAAGGATTCCAAACGAATCGCGCACGAGCACCCTCGCTCGCGCCGAAGTGCCGGCCTCGTTCGCAAGCGCGAACGGGCGTCAGGCGGCGGCGCGCTGAGCCTTCGTGCTGTCAGCGTCCACACCGGCCGCGCGCCACGCCGTCCACGCCATCTATCCTTCCAGACCGCCAGACCGCCAGACCGCCAGACCGCCAGACCGCCAGACCGCCAGACCGCCAGACCGCCAGACCGCCTCGCGCCTCCCCGATCCAGGTACCCTCGACCGAACGCAGTATGATTCCGCAGACGGCGCCGGCGATCGCTTCGATATAGCTGCCGCCCGCACCGCCCAAGATCTGCCAAGCTTGTTGTAAGCCGGACGCAAACAGCCGCCGCGTGAGAGCGCCGCCGCGAACCCGCCGCCGGACCCCCTTCATCGAAACGGTCAGTCAGATGTCAAAGCAAAACAAGAAGATCCTCCTCCTGAGCGTCAGCGCCGGCGCCGGCCATACCCGGGCGGCCGAAGCGATCCGCGCGTTCGCCGACCACCATCCCGCCGGCATCGAAGCCACCCACCTGGACGTGATGGATTTCGTGTCCACCGGCTTCCGCAAGCTGTACACCGATCTTTACATCAAGCTCGTCAGCAGCCAGCCGGCGCTGTGGGGCTACCTGTACCAGAAGACCGACGAAGTCGATCCCGCCGCGCCGTCGCAGAAGATCCGGCGCGCGATCGAGCGGCTCAATTGCCGGGCACTGCTCGCGGAGATCGAGCGGCAGCGCCCTGACGCGATCATCTGCACGCACTTCCTGCCCGCCGAGCTGCTGTCGCGCGAGATCCGCAAGGGGCGCGTCGACACGCCGGTGTGGGTGCAGGTCACCGATTTCGACCTGCACAGCATGTGGGTCGTGCCGAACATGCGCGGCTATTTCGCGGCCAACGACGAGATCGCGTGGCGCATGCATGCGCGCGGCATGGCGCCCGACACGGTGCATGTGAGCGGTATCCCGATCATGCCGGCGTTCGGCCAGCCGCTCGATCGCGCCGCCTGCGCGGCCGAATTCGGCCTCGATCCCGCGCGCCCGACGTTCCTGATGATGTCCGGCGGCGCGGGCCTCGGCGGGCTCGACGTGCTGGCCGCGCGCCTGCTCGAGATGGAGGCTGACTTCCAGCTGATCGCACTGGCGGGCAAGAACAAGGCGATGCTGACGTCGTTGCAGGAACTCGCCGCGCAGCATCCGGGCCGGCTGTTTCCGCAGGGCTTCACGCAGCAGGTCGAGCGCCTGATGGCCTGCGCCGATCTCGTGATCACGAAGCCGGGCGGCCTGACGACGTCCGAATGTCTGGCGATGCAGTTGCCGATGATCGTCAACTCGCCGATTCCGGGCCAGGAAGAGCGCAATGCGGATTTCCTGCTCGAACAGGGTGTCGCGCTGAAGGCGATCGACGACGATGCGCTGGTCTACCGGATCCGCGCGCTGCTGCAGACGCCCGAGCGTCTTGCCGACATGCGCAGCCGTCTCGCGCCGCTCGGGCGGCCGCTCGCCGGCCGCTTCGTGCTCGATCGCGTGCTGGGCCTGGAGCCGGCCGCATGAGCGGCGCGCGTTTTGTGCCGACGCGCCATACGGTGTTCGTCGTTGCGTGGGTCGTGCTGCTCGCGTACTTCTTCGCGAACGTCGAGATCCAGATCGAAGGCAGCGCGGGCTGGGCCGCCAACCTGCCGACGTGGCGCATCGAGCATCACTGGCTGCTCGACCTCTTCTGGGGCGGGCGGCCGATGACCGGCTATCACGCGTGGGTGTTCCCGTTCGTCGCGCTGTTCTTTCATCTGCCGGCCGTGTTCAACGGACGGTGGTCGTGGCGCATCGAAGCGCGGACCATCGCGTGCATCATGGTGTTCTGGCTGACCGAGGATTTCCTGTGGTTCGTGCTGAATCCGGCGTATGGCCTGGCCCGTTTCAATCCGGCGAATGTGCCGTGGCATATCCACTGGCTGGGCGTGGCCCCGACCGACTACTGGACGATGAGCGCCGCCGCGATCGTGCTGTTCATGCTTTCCCGCGAGCGCAAGCGCGCCTTTTACTGATCTCCGACCCGACATGAAAATCGCCATCATTGCCGCGATCGCCGTCGCGTTTGCCGGGCGCGTGCAGCCGGCCCACGCGGACCCGGCCTCCGAGGTGTCCGCCCGGCCGATCAAATGGGCGCAGAGCGTGGCCGACGCGCATGTGAACAACCTGCATCGCATCACGCCGACGCTGTATCGCAGCGCCCAGCTGTCGCGCTCGGACGTGCCGGAACTGCAGAAGCTCGGCATCCGCAAGGTCATCAGCTTCCGTTCGTTTCACGCGGACGACACCATCCTGGCCGGCACGCAGATCCGGATGCAGCGCATCCGGATCAACACGTGGGACATCCGCGACGAGGACATGGTGACCGCGCTGAAGGCGCTGCGCACGGCCGACCAGGACGGCCCGGTGCTGATCCACTGCCAGCACGGCGCCGATCGTACCGGCCTCGTGTCGGCGCTGTACCGGATGGTGTACCAGGGCTGGACGCGCGAGCAGGCGCTCGATGAACTGCAGCACGGCGGCTACGGGTTCCATCCGATCTGGCAGAACATCACGAACTACTTGAAAAACGTCGACGTCGAGCGCTTGAAGCGAGAAGTGAACAGCGGCTGACGAATCCATGCAAAACGCCGCCGACAATCGCTGTCGGCGGCGTTTCGAAAGTACGTCGATGCGCGGGCACCACGCCCGCCGTCGTCAGACCGTCTCCGGCTGCCGCACTGCCTTCGCGATATTGCGGGCCATTGCCCCGTTCGCGACGAAGTACGGCACGTCCACGCGCGCAAGCGGCTTGCGCCCGCGAATCTTGTCCGCGATCTTCTCGGCGATCATGATCGTCGGCGCATTGAGGTTGCCGGTCGTGATGATCGGCATGATCGACGCATCGACGACGCGCAGCCCTTCGAGCCCGTGCACGCGGCCTTCTTCATCGACCACGGCCATGTCGTCGTAACCCATCTTGCACGAGCACGACGGATGGAACGCGGTCTCCGCGCGGGCGCGCACGAACGCGTCGAGTTCCTTGTCGGACTTGCAGTCTGCACCCGGGTTCAGCTCGCGGCCGCGATAGCGGTCGAGCGCGGGTTGCCGCATGATCTCGCGCGTCGCACGGATCGCATCGCGGAATTCGCGCCAGTCGAGCGCTTCGGCCATGTAGTTGAACAGGATGCTCGGATGGTCGTTCGGATCGCGCGAGCGCAGCTTCACGCGGCCGCGGCTCGGCGAGCGCATCGAGCCGACGTGCGCCTGGAAGCCGTGCATCTCGATCGCGTTCGAGCCGTTGTAGTTGATCGCAACAGGCAGGAAGTGATACTGGATGTTCGGCCACGGATCGTCGTCGCGCGTGCGGATGAAACCGCCCGCCTCGAAGTGGTTGCTCGCGCCGAGGCCGGTGCCGTTCAGCATCCATTCGAGGCCGATCTTCGGCTGGTTCCACCACTTGAGCGCCGGGTACAGCGAGACCGGCTCCTTGCACTCGTACTGGATGTACATCTCCAGGTGATCCTGCAGGTTCTGGCCGACACCGGGCAGGTCGAGCACGACGGGAATGTCGAGTGCCTTCAGCCACGCGCCGGGGCCGACGCCCGAGCGCTGCAGCAGTTGCGGTGACGCAATCGCGCCGCTGCACACGAGCACTTCGCGGCGTGCATGTGCGGTCGCGCGTTCGCTGCCGCGCAGGTACGTGACGCCCGACGCACGCTTGCCGTCGAACAGGATGCGATCGGCGAGTGCGTGCGTGACGATCTCGAGGTTCGACCGCACCTTGGCCTGGTCGAGGTAGCCGCGCGCGGTGCTGGCGCGGCGGCCCTTCGGCGTGACGGTGCGGTCCATCGGGCCGAAGCCTTCCTGCTGATAGCCGTTCAGGTCATCCGTGCGCGGATAGCCGGCCTGCACACCTGCATCGACCATCGCCTCGAACAGCGGGTTCACGCCCGGCTTGCTGGTCGTGACCGACACGGGGCCGCTGCCGCCGTGATAATCGTTCGGGCCGACGTCGCGCGTCTCGGCCTTCTTGAAGTACGGCAGGCAGTCGAGATACGTCCAGTTCTCGAGGCCCTTGTGCGTCGACCAGTTGTCGTAGTCGAGCGCGTTGCCGCGGATGTAGCACATGCCGTTGATCAGCGACGAGCCGCCGAGCCCCTTGCCGCGGCCGCATTCCATCCGGCGGTTGTCCATGTGCGGCTCGGGGTCGGTTTCGTAGGCCCAGTTGTAGCGGCGGCCCTGCAGCGGGTAGGCGAGGGCGGCCGGCATCTGCGTGCGGAAGTCGAAGCGGTAGTCGGGGCCACCTGCTTCGAGCAGCAGCACCGTCACGTCCGGATCTTCCGTCAGGCGCGTTGCGAGCACGTTGCCCGCGGAACCTGCGCCGCAGATGATGTAGTCGTATTCGCGTGTCGTCATGACGGTCAGTCTCCTTTCGTGATCCTTAAAACACCGGGTTGTAGCGGCCGAGCTCGACCTGCACCGACTTGATTCGAGTGTAGTGCTCGAGCGTCGTGATGCCGTTCTCGCGTCCGACACCGGATTGCTTGTATCCGCCAACCGGCATCTCGGCCGGCGATTCGCCCCACGTGTTGATCCAGCAGATGCCGGCTTCGAGACGATGGATCGTGCGGTGCGCGCGCGACAGGTTCTCGGTCACGACGCCGGCCGCGAGGCCGTAGTGCGTGTCGTTCGCGCGGGCGATCACTTCGTCCTCCGATTCGAAATCGAGGATGCTCATCACCGGCCCGAAGATTTCCTCGCGGACGATCTTCATGTCGTCGCGGCAATCGCCGAACACGGTCGGCGCGACGTACTGGCCGCTGCCGAAGTGGCCGTCGGTCAGGCGCGTGCCGCCCGCGAGCAGCTTCGCGCCTTCTGCCTTGCCGCTTTCGATGAAGCCGAGCACCTTGTCGAGCTGCGCGGCCGACACGAGCGGGCCGAAGTTGGTATCGGCATCGGTCGGCTTGCCGACGCGGATGCGCTTCACGCGTTCGAGCACGCGCTGCGTAAATGCATCCTTGATCGAGCGGTGCACGAACACGCGCGTGCCGTTCGTGCAGACCTGGCCCGAGCTGAAGAAGTTGGCGGTCACCGCGATGTCGGCCGCGCGGTCGAGGTCCGCGTCGTCGAACACGATCAGCGGCGACTTGCCGCCGAGCTCCATCGTCACTTCCTTCAGCGACGATGCACCGGCCAGCGACATCACCTTCTTGCCGGTTTCGACGCCGCCGGTGAACGACACCTTCGCGATGTCCGGGTGGCCCGTCAGCAGCGCGCCGACCGAGCCGTCACCCTGCACGACGTTGAACACGCCGGCCGGCACGCCGGCTTCCGTATAGATTTCCGCGAGCTTCAGCGCGGTGAGCGGCGTGACTTCGCTCGGCTTGAACACCATCGCGTTGCCGGCCGCGAGCGCGGGGGCCGTCTTCCAGCATGCGATCTGGATCGGGTAGTTCCACGCGCCGATGCCCGCGCACACGCCGAGCGGCTCGCGGCGCGTGTAGACGAACGATTCGGCGCGCAGCGGCACCTGCAGCCCTTCGATCGCGGTCGCGAGGCCCGCGTAGTACTCGATCACGTCCGCGCCGGTGACGATGTCGACCGCGAGCGTCTCGCCGATCGGCTTGCCCGTGTCGCGCGTTTCCAGCGCCGCGAGCTCGTCGTTGCGCTCGCGCAGCAGGTCGACCGCGCGGCGCAGGATGCGCGAGCGCTGCATCGCGGTCATCGCGGCCCATTCACGCTGGCCTTCCTGTGCGGACGCCACCGCGCGATCGACGTCGGCCGCGCTGGCCTGCTGCACCTGCGCGAGCAGTTCGCCGGTGGCGGGATCGAAGGTGTCGAAAGTCTTGCCGCTCGTGGCGTCGACGTAACCGCCGCCGATGTAGAGGCGCTGCAAACCGAATACGGACATGAGGATCTCCTTGAGGGCGACTGCGTCGCGCGTCAGTCGGACGCGAGCAGCAGGTCGATGTAATCGTGGGCGAGCTTCAATGCAGCCCGGGTGTCGATGGGGCCGCCGGCGAGTGCGCCGCGCAGCCACAGGCCGTCGATCAGCGCGGCGAGGCCGCTGGCGGCTTCGCGCGCTTGCGTGCGCGGCAACGCCTTCGCGAATTCGGCGCACAGGTTCGAGTGGAGGCGCCGCGTGTTGACGTGCTGCAGGCGCTTGAGCATCGGGTCGTGCATGCTCTGCGACCAGAACGCGAGCCAGGTCTTCATCACGGGCGCGCTGACCTGCGTGACGTCGAAGTTCGCGGCGACGATCGCGCGCAGCCGGGCGCGCGGATCCTTGCGTGCCGCCACGCGGCGGCGCGTGGTGGCCGACCACAGGTCGCGCAGCACGTGCCGCATCGTCGCTTCGAGCAGGCCGTCCTTGTCGCCGAAGTAGTGGCTGACGATGCCCGTCGAGATGTTCGCGCGTTGCGCGACCGACGCGAGCGTCGTGCCGGGCAGGCCCGCTTCGTCGATCGAGCGCAGCGTGGCGTCGATCAACTGCGCGCGGCGTATCTCCCGCATTCCGACTTTCGGCATCGCGACTCCCTTCGCCCGGACGGGCCGTCCATGGAAGTCGAGAGCTTAGCGGTTTTTTATTGATCGTTCAATCAACAAAAAATCGGGGTCTGACGGTGACGACGATTACCCGGCAGGTGCGCGAGGCCCCCGATCCCGCGTTGTGCAGGTGCGGAAAAATGATTGAAAGATGATTAAGAAAGATGGAGTTTGTTTAAAACGCTTTCTGAAGCGAGCAATCAATCCGGTTAATCGTTGCAGGTGTCGAATCGATTACGGAATGAAAGAATAATGAGCTGTGTGATATTTGGTTAAGCGTAGAAGTCGACACGCGAAACAGCGTCACGATTCATTCATGAAAATCCGTTTGAAATAGTCGAATGAAACGACCTAACGTATTGATTGTAAATGGATGTGCGTCAATTAAACAGGGATCGACTGCCGCTCCGCAAACGATTGCGGCCGCCCTCGATCGGATTCCGCTTACCATAAAAAATGCTGGAATAATTTGAATCCGACGTATTTCCTAACAGAGTAGAGGGTATCGTTGGAATGACTTGAGTCAGTAATATTGTCCGTATTAGTATGGCGCCGCACTACGAGGAATGAATCGATGACGCCGGTATTGCCGCGGTGCATTGGCCAATCGCGCGATTCGGACGCGCGTGACAAACCGGCGCAGTCATTGCGCACCTGCAGCATGCCGCGACGTCGAGACGCCGCATCCACCGGAGAACGACGATGCTGACCGAAAAACACGTGGTCCCGTTGCCGAATGGTCTGAAGGTCTACGTCGAACGGAACGTGTTCGACCCGGCGTTCGACACGGCAATGCTCGTCAACGGCGCGCTCGCGACGACCGCGTCGTTCGGGCAGACCGTCCAGTATCTCGGCGAGCGGATGAACACGATCTGCTTCGACCTGCCGTATGCGGGGCAGTCGCGCCAGCACAACCCGGGCTGCTTCATCCTGACGAAGGACGACGAAGCCGCGATCCTGCAGCACCTGGTCGAGCGCTTCGCGCCGGCGTACCTCGTGTCGGTGTCGTGGGGCGGCGTCGCGTCGCTGTTCGCGCTTGCACGCGGCTGCCCGAGCGTGCGGCGCGCGGCGATCTGCTCGTTCTCGCCGTTCCTGAACGACGCGATGGTCGACTACGTGACGCGCGCCCGCGACCACATCGCGGCCGGCGAGAACCTGAAGGCCGCGCAGCTGCTGAACGACACCGTCGGCCGCTACCTGCCGCGCATCATGAAGCTGTACAACTACCGGTATCTCACGCGCCTGCCGCGCGACGAGCAGGACCAGGTCGCGTTCCACGTCGACCAGATCCTGTCGCTGCAGCCGGAGCGCTACCTCAGCGAGTTCTCGAACATCGGCTGCGAGCTGCTGTTCCTGAACGGCGAGCGCGACGAGTACACGACGCCCGCCGACGTGCGCCAGCTCGGCGCGCACGTGCCGCGCGCACGGTTCGCGACGGTGCCGGACGCCGGCCACTTCCTCGACATCGAAGGCCGCGCGCAGCGCGAATACACGCGCTCGGCGTTGCTCGACTTTTTCTGCGGCGGGTCGCAGCTCGCCGCCGGCATGGCGCTCGCCGCCGCGCAGTCGTGCGTGCCCGCTCCGATGCACGCGCTGTCGTCGTGACACCATCCGCCGTGCGTCCGATACGCGCGGCGCTCCCGAACTCCCATCCCAACGAGGCAGGCCCGCCGTGAATATCGTTCAGACCATCGCCATCGTCGTTCCGTGGGCCGTGTGGCTCGCCTACTGGATCGCCACTTCGCAAGGCGTGAAGACGACCGTGCGCAAGGAAGCGTCGCGCTCGCGCACGTTGCAGTCGATTCCGCTGATCGTCGGCGGCGCGCTGATCATCCTGCCCGATCCGTCGTGGCAGGCGCTCGTGCCGGACTGGCCGCGCTTCGGCCTGCAGGCGCAGTGCGGGCTCGCGGTGCTGGTGGCCGGCCTGCTGTTCTCGGTGTGGGCGCGGCTGCACCTCGGCACGAACTGGAGCGTGTCGGTCACGCTGAAGGAAGACCATGAGCTCGTCCGCACGGGGCCGTATGGGCTCGTGCGTCACCCGATCTATACGGGCTGCCTGATCGCGCTCGTCGGCGCCGCACTGATCGGCGGCGAATGGCGCGGTGCGATCGGCGTGCTGCTCGTGTTCGCGTCGCTCGCGTACAAGGTGCGCGTCGAGGAAAGCTGGCTGACCGGGTATTTCGGGCCGGCGTACACGCAGTACCGTCGCGAAGTCGCGGCGCTGATTCCCGGCTTCTACTGAACCCCGCGAGGCGCGCGATGGCGAAGATGATCGTGACCGCGATCGGCTCGGCGGGCGACGTGCATCCGCTGCTCGGTGTCGCCCGCACGCTCGCGGCGCGCGGTCACGACGTCGTGTTCTGCACGCATGCGCCGTTCGAGGCAGCCGTGCGCCGGTGCGGGTTCGCCTTCGTGCCGATCGGCACCGCGGCCGACTACGAGGCCGCGATGGCGAACCCCGCGCTGTGGGATTCGCGCACGTCGTTTCGCACGCTGTGGGCGGTGATCGCGCCGACGGTGCGCCCGCATTACGACGCGCTGCGCGCGCTGACCGACGACGATACGGTGCTCGTCGGCACGCTGTGGGCGTTCTCCGCGCGCATCATGCAGGAGCTGCACGGCACGCCGTACGTGTCGGTGCAGGTGTCGCCGTCGACGCTGCTGTCCGCGCATGCGCCGCCGACGCACCCGCGCCTGACGATTCCCGCGCGCTGGCCGCTGCCCGTGAAGGCGGCGCTGATGACGCTGATCGAGCGGCAGGTGCTCGATCGCACGTGCGGCCCCGCGCTCAACGCGGTGCGCCGCGCGCTCGGGCTCGCGCCGGCGCGGCGTGTGCTGGGCCGCTGGCTGCATTCGACCGATGGCGTGCTGTGCCTGTTTCCCGGCTGGTTCGCGCCGCCGCAGCCGGACTGGCCGTCGAATCATCTGCAAAGCGGCTTCCCGTTGTTCAACGATATTGCGACGCCTGAAGACGATGTGGCACTCGATGCGTATCTCGCGGCCGGTGAACCCCCGGTCGTGTTCACGGCCGGTTCGACACGCGTCGATCACGCGGCATACGCGCGCGCGGTGGCGGACGCGCTGCGCGCGACCGGCGCGCGCGGGATCCTGCTGACGCCGCACGATGCGGCGCCGGACAGTGACCGCTTGCTCGTGCGCCGCTTCGTGCCGATGCGCACGCTGCTGCCGCGCTGCCGCGCGCTCGTGCATCACGGCGGGGTCGGCACCGCGGCGCTCGCGTTCGAAGCCGGGATCGCGCAG
>NZ_JAAGPC010000127.1:0-24022 GCF_017104595.1 Burkholderia sp. Tr-20390
TCAGGCCGGCGATCGCGTGCATCTCACGGGCCGCGTCGACGAGCGCTACGGCCGGACGCAATTCACGCTGTCGGGCGGCGTGACCGTCTGCGCCCGCGGGCAAACGGTCACGCCTGCCACGCTCACGCTGCCCGTCGCCACCCCGGCGGTGCTGGCCGCGCTTGAAGGCATGCGGGTGCGCCTGCCGCAAACGCTGACGGTCAGCGATACCCACGAACTCGGCCGCTACGGCAGCGTCGTCCTCAGCCACGGCCGGCTGCGCATCCCGACCCACGTCGCTCCGCCGGCCGAGGCCGCCGCGATCGCGACCGCCAACGCACGCAACCGCATCGTGCTCGACGACGGCTCGACCCGCCGCGATCCCGCGACCGTGCGCTATCCGCCGCCCGCGCTGAGCGCCGCCAACACGCTGCGCGCGGGCTACACGGTGCGCGGCGTCGAAGGCGTGCTCGAACTGCGCTACGGCGCATGGCGGCTGCAACCGGTCGCCGGCGCGGCACCGGTGTTCGATGCCGCCGCGAACCCGCGCACCGAGGCGCCGGCCCGGCACCCGGAGGCCGATGTGCGCATCGTGTCGTTCAACGTATTCAACTATTTCAACGGCGACGGGCGTGGCGGCGGTTTCGATGCCCCGGCCAACCGCGGCGCAAAAACGCCCGCCGCGTTCGCGCGGCAGGAGGCGAAGATCGTCGCGGCGTTGCGTGCGCTGCGTGCCGACGTGATCGGGCTGATGGAAATCGCGAACAACGGCCACGGTGAAACGAGCGCCGTACGCCGTCTCGCCGCGCAACTGGGCGCCGGCTGGCGCGCGGTCGAGCCCGGCACCGCGCGCCTCGGCCGCGATGCGATCGCAGTCGCGCTGCTGTACGACAGCCGCACGGTCGAGCCGGCCGGGCGCGCCGCGACCGTCGCACTCGGCGGCCGGCACCGCCCGCCGCTCGCACAGACATTCCGGCGCACCGGCGGCACGCGCGCCTTCACGGTCGCGGTCAATCACCTGAAATCGAAGAACTGCCCGAACGCGACCGGCGCCGATCGTGACCAGTCGGACGGCCAGGGCTGCTGGAATGCGGCGCGCACGCAAGCCGCCGCGCGCATCGCCGACTGGCTCGCCACGTCGCCGACCGGCACCACGGCCGATGGCGTCCTGCTGATCGGCGACCTGAACAGCTACGCGAAGGAAGACCCGGTGCGCGCGCTCGAATCGCGCGGCTACGCGAACCTGGTGGCCCGCTTCGTCGGCGATGCTGCGTACAGCTACGTATTTCGCGGCGAAGCGGGCAGCCTCGACCACGCGCTGGCCACGCCGGCGCTCGCCGCGCGCGTGAGGGCCGTGCACGTCTGGCACATCAACGCCGACGAGCCGGTCGCGCTGCAACCGTTGCCTGATTACAAAACGGCCACGCAACGGTCGATTTATTACGCACCCGACGCGTACCGGTCATCGGATCACGATCCCGTCGTGATCGACGTCGCGCTTGGCGATGGCGGCACGTCGGCAGCCCCGGGCACGAACCATGCTCCTCGACCAACGGTCGATTAGTGCATTTGCATCAGCACAAGGCCTGCAACGGCACTATTTACCTGATGGCCCTGGTGACGCGATATTTACCGGACCTTCACCGCGTACCGCAGCCCGATACGCCGCTTTGCCCGGAATGCGAATTTTTTTCAATCGCCTCGCAGCCCCGTGCGGCGGGGCTGCGCGGCAATCCTGCCGACGAATTGAAAATTTGTCTCGAAACAAAATCGGGCCAAGTGAATCACACAGGTTGCTGGGATTCGTCTTATCTTCAAATTTGCCTTGAATCGAAGGAGGATAAACACCATGGCGCTCACCGACTCGATCGAACACAAGCTGGACCGCGGCCTGTCCGACATCCGTCGCACGGGCCGGCGCGTGGGACGCACGACGCGCTCGGCCGCCCGCGACCTGCATGACGACGTCACCGACGATCTGCGCGGGCTGGTCGACGAACTGGAAGATCTGCTGAAAAACGACGGCGACGGCGATATCGCCGCGCTGCGCAAGCGCGTGCAATCCAAGCTGGATGAAGCGCGCGGCGCACTCGACCATGCGTCGGGCAGCGCGGCCGCCCGGCTGCGCGATTCGGCCGAACGCGTGTCGCAGGTCGTGCAAGACAACCCGTGGCAAACCGCCGGCGTCGTCGCCGGCCTCGCGTTCGTTGCGGGCCTGCTCCTTGCCCGCCGTTGAGCGGAGCCGGCCGCCACGCGCCCGCCCCGTCCGTCCTCAATCAGACAAACGAAGGAGAAACGCCATGCAGAAGACCTTTGCCATGAAAGCCGCCGCCGCCGTCCTGCTCGGCAGCCTCGCGCTCGCCGGTTGCACGACCACCCCGGACAAACCGGAAGGCGCCGCGGCCAGCGCGTCGAAGCGCCAGTCGATCGACGCCAGCGTCAACGCGACGCTGTCGCGCCTCTATTCGACGGTGCCGGGTTCGCGTGAACTCGTCGCGAAATCGCGAGGCGTGCTCGTGTTCCCGAACGTGCTGCAGGCCGGCTTCATTGTCGGCGGCCAGTCCGGCAACGGCGCGCTGCGCGTCGGCGGCAGCACGGTCGGCTACTACAACACGTCGTCGCTGTCGGTCGGCTTGCAGGCCGGCGCGCAGTCGAAGGCGATCGTGTTCCTGTTCATGACGCAGGATGCGCTCGACTCGTTCCGCAAGTCCGAAGGCTGGGCCGCGGGCGCCGACGCGTCGGTCGCGGTCGTGAAGGTCGGCGCGAATGGCGCGGTCGACTCCAACACCGCCACCGCCCCGGTCGAGGTGCTGGTCCTGACCAACGCGGGCCTGATGGGCGACCTGTCGGTGAACGGCACCAAGGTCACGAAGCTCAACATCTGACGATGCGGCACGCGGCATCGCGCCGCGTTTGCTTCCCGGCAGCGCCGCGGCCCCGGCCGCGGCGTTTTCGCATGGGCCGCGCGCAGCGGCTATGATGGCGGCGCCTTTGCGGGCATACTCCGCTTCGGGCCGCCCTGCGTCGCATTTCGCCGCGAACCCGTGACGATCGAGAACCGATCGCGCGCGGGGCAACGAGATTCAATCAAACCACGCATCAATCTGCGCGAACGTCATCCATGGAAAGCGGACACGACCACCAAAAATTCTTCTATTTCCTGCTGGCCGCGGTCACCGTCGGACTCTGCTGGATCCTCGCGCCGTTTTCCGGAGCCGTGTTCTGGGGCACCATTCTCGCGATCCTGTTCCAGCCCGTGCAGCGCTGGCTCGCCGCACGCTTCGGCAAGCGGCGCAACCTGGCCGCGCTCGTGACGCTGTCGCTGATCGTCCTGATCGTGATCCTGCCGCTCGTGTTCGTCGCCGCGACGCTCGTGCAGGAAATCGCGTACGTGTACCAGGAACTCAAGGACGCCCAGCCGAACTATTCGCAGTATTTCCACGACATCATTCACGCGCTGCCGACGTCGATCCAGAACCTGCTGCAGAAATACGGGCTGACCAACATCCCGGGCATCCAGAAGAAGCTGACCGACGGCGCCGCGCAAATCAGCCAGTTCGCGGCCACCCAGGCGCTCAGCATCGGCCAGAACACGTTCCAGTTCGTCGTGAGCTTCGGCGTGATGCTGTACATGGTGTTCTTCCTGCTGCGCGACGGCGGCGAGATCGGCCGCCGCGTGCGCCGCGCGCTGCCGCTCGACGAGGAGCACAAGAACCTGCTGCTCGCGAAGTTCACGACCGTCGTGCGCGCGACGGTGAAGGGCAACATCGCGGTCGCGCTCGTGCAGGGCGCGCTCGGCGGCCTGATCTTCTGGATCCTCGGGATCGAGGGCGTCGTGCTGTGGGGCGCGCTGATGGCGTTCCTGTCGCTGCTGCCCGCGATCGGCGCGAGCCTCGTCTGGGTGCCGGCCGCGCTCTACTTCCTGATGATCGGCGCGGTCTGGAAGTGCGTGATCCTCGTCGCGTTCTGCGTGGGCGTGATCGGCCTCGTCGACAACCTGCTGCGCCCGATCCTCGTCGGCAAGGACACGAAGATGCCCGACTGGGTCGTGCTGATCTCGACGCTCGGCGGGATGGCACTGTTCGGCATCAACGGCTTCGTGATCGGGCCGCTCGTCGCCGCGCTGTTCATGGCGAGCTGGGACATCTACGCACGATCCGAACAGGGCGAATGACGCATCGCGTGGCCGCGTGCCACGCACCTGCCGGCACGCGCCGTCATGGATGGCGAATGCGGATCACGACGGGCGCCTCGGCGCCCGTTGCTTCATCCGCCGCCAGCGACATCACGCCGCCATACGGACCGACGCGATACGTGCGGCCCGACACCAGCGGCACGCTTCGATCGCCGTGCGCGTCGCGCCACGTCGCACGCACGCGCGAAGCGACATCGGGCGAGAACGGCGCACCGTCGGGCCCGACCAGCGCCACCTGGGCGCCCGGCAAACGCCGGCCATGGGCATCGAATCGCAGTGTTGCCGCCGCCCCGCCGTTCGCCACCGCTCGACCTTCGACCACCTCGCCCGCCGGTGCGTCGAGCGTCACGTCGTAGAGATCGACGAGCGCGCCCGTGAATCGTACGATGCCGTCCGACGCGGCATGCCCGGCCGCCATCGCATTCGACATCGCGAACGCCACGCCAAGCCCGATTGCGATCTGCCGCACGGCACCGGCGCACCGCACCGTTCGATTGCGCATCGCCACCGATGCCGCCCGCTTCGCGTCGTTTCGCATGTTCCCTCTCCTCTTCCGCGTGACCAGAAAAAAAGGCGGCGTGACGCGTCGGTCACGCCGCCTGTCTGCTGGCAATCACTTTAGGGAGAGACGTCCGGACAAGATATGGGACTAGTCCGAAACTAAAGCCCGGCCGTTCGAACGCACCGCGTTCGGCACCCGCTCGCGGCAGCGTACGAACGGCATCGCACGCTGCACGACGGGCCGGTCACGCGCCGGGATCGACGCGCAGCACGAGCTTGCCGCGATGGTCGCCGTCGAACAGGCGATTCAGCACGTCGGGCGCATTCTCGAGGCCGTCCGCAACCGTCTCCTCGGCCTTGAGCCGGCCGTCGCGCAGCCAGCCCGCGAGCGTCTGCACGGCTTCACGGCTCTTGCGATAGTCGAGGATCAGGAAGCCGCGCATCGTCAGCCGCTTCGAGATCAGCACGCCGACGTCGTCCGCCGCGCGCCCGCTGTTGTAGTTCGAGATCACGCCGCACAGCGCGACGCGCCCGCCGATCACCATCCGCGACAGCACCGCGCGCATCACCTCGCCGCCGACGTTTTCGAAGTTCACGTGCACACCGTCCGGCGTCGCCGCCTTCAGCTGCTGACGGAAATCGTCGGCCTTGTAGTCGACGGCCGCGTCGAAGCCGAGCGTCTCGGTCAGGTAGCGGCACTTGTCCGCGCCGCCCGCGATGCCGACCACGCGTGCGCCGTGGATCTTGCCGATCTGCCCGGCGATCGAGCCGACCGAGCCGGCCGCCGCCGACACCACGAGCGTCTCGCCCGGCTGCACCGGCGCGATATCCGTCAGCCCGTAGTACGCGGTCAGCCCGCTCATCCCGCACGCGCCGAGCAGCGTCGGCAGCGGCAGGCCCGACTCCGCGGGCAGCTTCACGAGCTGCGCGGCCTGGTCGGCCGGCACGATCGCGTAGTCCTGCCAGCCGACGAGCCCCTGCACGAGATCGCCTTCCGCGAACCCCGCGTTGCGCGACGCCACCACGCGCCCGATGCCGAGCGCGCGCATCACCTCGCCGATCGCGACGGGCGGCAGGTACTGCGGCACGTCGCTCATCCACACGCGGTTGGTCGGGTCCATCGACAGATACAGCACGCGCACGAGCACCTCGCCGTCCGCGAGCGCCGGCACCGGCGTCTCGACGAGCGAAAAGTGTTCGCGGCCGACCCGCCCTTCCGGGCGCGTCTTCAGCAGCAATTGGCGGTTCACGGGTGTGGACACGATGTTCTCCTCCGGTCGTAGTGGTTCGGGATGCGCGTCAGACCGCGCACATGCCGCCGTCGATCACAAGTTCGGCGGCCGTCACGAAGCGGCTCTCGTCGGACGCGAGATACACGGCCGCGTGCGCGACGTCGTCGGGCTCGCCGAGCCGGCGCAGCGGAATGCCGCGTGCGAGCTTGCGCGTCGCGTCGCGTTCGCCGAGCGACTGGAACAGCGGCTCGACGATCCCCGTGCGGATGAACGCCGGGTGAATCGAGTTGCAGCGCACGTCGATCTCGCGGCGCGCGCAGTCGATCGCGACCGACTTCGTCAGCGACGCGACCGCCGCCTTCGACGCGTTGTACGCGGTGAAATCCGGCTCGACCTTGAAGGCGGCGACCGACGAGATGTTGATGATCGATGCGGGATGGCTTTCAGCCAGATACGACAGCGCGTGCTTGCAACCGAGCACGATGCTCTCGACGTTGATCGCCATCACGCGCCGCCATTCGTCCAGCTCGATCTGCGCGGGCGAGCCGATCGAGCCGACGCCCGCGTTGTTGACGAGCACCGACAGCCCACCCATCACATCGACCGCCTGCGCAAGCAGCGCCTGCCAGCGTGCTTCGTCGCGCACGTCCTGCGTCGCGGCAAACGCGACCGGCGTCGCGTGTCCCGCGTTGAGCTCCTGCGCGAACGCGTCGAGCACCGCCGCGTCGGCGATGTCGGTCACGAACACGCGCGCGCCCTGCTCGACCATCCGGCGCGCGATCGCGCGGCCGAGGCCGCCCGCGGCGCCCGTGATGTATGCGCACTTGCCGGCAAGGCGCGAAGAAACGACTGTCATGTGACCTGCTCCTATCGTGAATCGTCGTCGCGGAACGCTGCCGCGACGGGTGGGCCGTGCCTGTTCCGGCCGGCGCGGGCCGGTCGACCGTGCCTCGACATCACGAGGCGCCGCACGGTTTCGACGAGTATATCGAGACGAACCTGACGCGTGCCGGACGCGCCGGGCAGCCTGCCCCGGTTGAACGACAGCCAGCGTACGCGAATGCCGCCAATCGATGAAATGAATAATCGTTATGCCCAGTCATAGGTACTGTTCATGACCTCGGCGTGTCGGCGCACATGTACGGGCCAGCGGCACCCGCGGATCACGCAGACCGGCCAGGTTGATTCAGGCAATGACGAAGCGCGGCGTTCCGCGCAGACGCGAAAGCGGTCGCGAAGATGAACGGGGTGGAATCGTGCCACCGCCGGGCGAATGCCGGCGGCAAGAACGCGGCGCCGGGGCGCCGCGACCGCCTACCGTCAGAATCCGTCGCCCGACGGCGCGCGCACGAACGCGCAGAGTTGCGGCGAATGGGTGTCGATCATCTGCTGGAACGGCGCACGGTGCCCGTACGCGATGCCCGACACGAGCAGCAGGCAGACGGCCGCGACGCGCGGCGAGAAGGCACGCTGCCGCGCGCTGTCGTAGCCGCGCAGGAACACCAGCGCGACCAGCGCGCCGAGCATCCAGCCGACGATCACTTCCGGCACGGTGTGCGAATGATCGAACACGCGCGCGACGGCCGTGAGCGCGCCGACGGCCAGCCCGGCCGCGATGCCGGGCGCCTTGCCCGGCCGGAACGCCTGCCACAGCATGGACAGCGCGACGGTCCACACGGACGTCGACAGCATCGTATGGCCGCTGATCACGCGGAAATCGAATTGCGGCAGCTCGATGCCGCACCCGGCATAGAGGATCTTGGTGGCGCCGACGAGGCCCATGCCGGCGGCAAGCAGCACGCCCCAGCGGACGGCGAGGCGCCAATCGGTCAGCGCGAGCCACGCCGCGCAGGTCAGCGCGATCGGCAAGGTCAGCGCGGCATCGCCGATGTTGCTGATTTCACTCCACATAACGGACTTCGGACGACGATCGAAAGGCCGCAGTTTACCGCATGCGCGCCGCGCGACTGTGTCAGCCTGTGTCAGCCTGTATCAGCCCGCGACACCGGTAATCAGCAGCAGGTTCGTGCCGGTGATGACGGCGAACAGCGCCCATGCGGCAATCTGCATCCCGCGCCCGATCGTGTGCTCGCCCATCATGTTGCGATCGCTGACCGAGCGGATCAGCGGCCACATCGCGAACGGCAGCTGCAGGCTCAGCAGCACCTGGCTCCACACGAGCAGCTGCCCCACCGAGCTGTCGCCAAGCCACAGCACGCCGATCAGCGCCGGCACGAGCGCGAGCCCGCGCGTGATCAGCCGGCGCTGGTAGCACGGGATCTTCGTATGCAGGAAGCCGTCCATGATCACCTGGCCGGCGATCGTGCCGGTCAGCGTCGAGCTCTGCCCCGACGCGAGCAGCGCGATGCCGAACAGCAGTGCCGCCGCGCCGCCGGCGATCGGCGTAATCAGGTGGTAGGCCTGCTCGATGTCGGTCACGTTGTGCTGGCCCGTCGCATGGAAGGCCGCGCCCGCGACGACCAGGATCGCCGCGTTGACGAGCATCGCGACGAACAGCGACACGCAGGTATCGATGCGCACCAGCGCGAGCGTGTCGCGGATCATCCCGCGCGCGCCGCCGACCACGTGCCGTGTCTGCACGACCGACGAATGCAGGTACAGGTTGTGCGGCATGATCGTCGCGCCGACGATGCCGAGCGCGAGCACGATCGCGTCCTTGCGGTCGTGGCCCGGATCGCCCGGCACCAGCCCGCCGACCACCGCGTGCCAGTCGGGCGGCGTGATCGCGACCTGCGCGACGAAGCAGAACGCCATCGTCGCGATCAGCGCGAGCACGATCGCCTCGATCTGCCGGAACCCCTTGCCCTGCAGGCCGAGCACGATCACCGTGTCGAGCGCGGTCAGCACGATCCCCCACGCGAGCGGCACGCCGAGCAGCAGCTTGAACGCGAGCGCGCAGCCGAGGACTTCCGCGATGTCGCACGCGATGATCGACACTTCGGCGGTCACCCACTGCACGATACGGCCGAACCGGCCATAGCGGTCGTAGCTGGCCTGCGCGAGATCCCTGCCGGCGACGAGGCCGAGCCGCGCCGCGAGCATCTGCAGGAAGATCGCCGCGAGGCTCGAGAACGCGACGACCCACAGCAGCGAATAGCCGAACTGCGAGCCGGCCTGGATGTCGGTCGCCCAGTTGCCGGGATCCATGTAGCCGATCGCGACCAGCAGGCCGGGGCCGAAGAAGCGCTTGAGCTTCTGCCAGCGCGGCGCGCCGGCATCGATCGTGATGCTGCCCTTGACTTCCGACGGGCAGAAAGGCGCGGTGGCGGTGGTGGGGAGGAAGGACATGGAAACCGGGGCTCGAGATCGGGACAGGACGATTCTACGGGTATCCGCCCGATTTTCTCCCGCGCGGCCTCTCACGCGGCGCGATGCCCCTCGGTGCCGTCGCCGGCCCCCTCGCCCGCGTCGGCCGGCCGCGCGCCACGGGTGAGGATCCTTTCGCGCTCGGAGATGCGAAATTCGGTCGGCGACATCAGCATGCGCTGGCGAAACAGCTTCGCGAGCCGCTCGCCGCTGCCGAACCCGGTGCGGCGCGCGACCTTGTCGGCCGGCAGCGTCGTGTGGACCAGCATGTGGCAGGCGCGCTCGAGCCGCACGTGCTGGACGAATTCGGTCGGCGTCACGCCGATTTCCTTCTTGAAGCGCCGCAGGAAGTTGCGCTCGCTCATCGCGGCGGCCTGGGCCGCGTTCGCGATCGAGATGCGGTTCACGCTCTGCGCGCGCAACCGCTGCGCCGACATCCGGATCGACGGGCTCGCGCTCAGCTCGCGAAAGGCCCACATCGACTGCGCATAGCGCTGCTCGACCGGCCGCAGCAAGTTGCTGGCGATCTCCTGCGCGGCAATGTCGCCGAGCTCGACGCGGAACATGTCGAGCACGGCGGCGAACGCGTCGGTTTCGCCGGCCTGCAGCTCGACCGTCGCGGCGACCCGTCGCCCGCCCCGGCCGGGCCGCCCGTCGAGCGCCGCCGACGGACGCTGCATGGCCGCGAGCGTGGGCAGGTCCATCCCGTCGACGATCCAGCGCGCATGACGGCGAATGTCAGAGAGGCGACGCTGCAATGCGTCGTCCCAGTTGACGACCGCGCGGTCACCGTGAAGATGAAAGAACGCGAGCGCGCGGCGGCCGTGCTCGTCACCGAGCGGATCGGCCGCGATGCTCACGCCGGAGGACGACTGCACCAGCCCCCCGCTTTCGGATACGTACTTCAACTGGTAGTCAGCACTGTAGGCGTGCAGGCGATTCGCCAGGTTGAAAGCCTCGCCAAGACGCGCGGCCTGGGCCAACGAAAATCCCGTACTCAAATAGATAACGACCCATCTCTGATCTGCTGCATTCACTGGCCAAGCCCCCGACTTGTTCGACTTCTTCTAATACCGTCGAACTGTCAGGCTTATATTTGGTTTGAATGCGTGCGACAGGACGGCTATCCCGAAATATGAAGCGACGGCATCTTAGCCGAACGGGTCGCGCCTTTGGCGCGAAATGGCCGACGTGGACAGCATGATGGCGGATTACTACAGGCTGTCGCGGTTTGCTGGCGGCCCAGTGTGGAATTGCCCGGACCGATATTGCCCATTATTACGATTGTGTATGTCGCAATCCGCGCATTTCATTGCGACTTATTGCGTCGGATATCCGGATAAATGCACAACCGAATATCGGCTCAAATGATATCGATTCGTATCCCGTGCCTGCGATCGTCACGCAGGAAAGCCCGCCGTATCCGTTGCCTGCGCATCCTTTAGAATCGGTCCACCCTTCACCACGCCACCCGCGCCCCGTGCCCGCCGATCACCGTCTCGACCTGAACCTGTTTCGCGTGCTCGACGCCGTCTACGTGCATGGCGGCATCGGCGCGGCCGCCCGCGCGCTGCACCTCACGCAGCCGGCCGTCACGCATGCGCTCAACCGGCTGCGCGCGCATTTCGACGATCCGCTGTTCGTGCGGCAGGGCAACCGCGTCGTCGCAACCGAACGCACGCGCACGATCATCGCGGACGTGCAGTTGCACCTGAAGGGCCTGCAAGGCACCGCGCGCGCACCGTCGGCATTCGATCCCGCGACGCTCGACCTGAGCATCGCGGTCGGCATTCGCGACGTGCTGGAATCGATCGCGCTGCCGCGGATCGTCGCCGCGTTCGCCGACGAAGCGCCGGGCCTGCGGCTCGTGAGCCGCCGCATCGCGGTGGCCGACATCGAGCGCGAACTCGCATCGGGCAATCTCGATCTCGCCGTCGATCGCCGCGTGCCGACCGGCCCGCGCATCGCCACCGGCCACCTGCTCGACGATTCGCTCGTCGTCGCGCTGCGCTACGATCATCCGCTTGCGCACGAACCGCTGCGGCGCGGCGACTATTTCGCGGCGCGGCACGTCGCGGTGTCGTCGCTCGGCGAGCCGCAATCGCTCGACGTGCTGCTCGGCAACGACGGCCGTTTCCGCGATATCCGGCTCACCTGCCAGCACTATTTCGCCGCCTGCCAGATCGCCGCGACCGGCAACCTGCTGGTCACGCTGCCGCACACCTATGCGGTGCGGATGGCCGCGCTGCTGCCGATCGTCGTGCGGCCGCTGCCGTTGCGGCTCAAGCCGTTCCCGCTCCTCGCGTACTGGCACGAATCGCGCGACGCCGATCGCGCGCACCAGTGGGTGCGCGAACGTATCGCCGCACTCGTGCGCAGCAGCGCCGGCGTCACCGACGCCTAGCCGCGCGGCGCACGCCGTCCCGATCGGGGCGGTATGCTGACGGCTGCGCGTCACCCTCTTCCGTTTTCTCACTTTCCGCTGACCGGAGACTTGCCATGTCGCTCATCCATGCCGCCGCCGTCCTCGACGCCGATGCACCCGACTACGTCGTCCAGCTGCAGGCCGGCACGCACGCGTTGACCGGCGACGAAGCGCCCCGCGAAGGCGGCCAGGACCGCGGGCCGGCGCCGTACGAGTTCGTGCTGGCCGGCCTCGCGCAATGCACGGCCGCGACGCTGCGCATGTACATGCAGCGCAAGACGTGGCCGGCCACGCGCATCGACGTGCGCACCGAACTGCATGCCGATCGCGACGGCACGCAATACGTGCGCCGCGTCGTGACGCTCGACGGCCCGCTCGATGAAGCGCAACGCCAGCGCCTGGCCGAAATCTGCGAGAAAACGCCGGTCACGCAGTTCATCAAGCGCGGCACGCGGATCGACACGACGTTGAACTGACACGCCACGCACGAAAGCACACGGCACACGATCGCCGCGCCAAAAGAAACGGGGGGCCGCGCACGATGCGCGGCCCCCCGCTTCGTCGAACCCGTCAGGCGCTTACAGACCGAGCGCGGACAGGTCGAGCTTGCCGTCCTTCAGCGGCGGACACCAGAAATACGCGCCCGTCAGCGGCCGCGTGAAGCGGAACAGGCCGTCGACGATCCCGTCCTCCGCGCCGCTCATCCGGCGCATCTGCACGTCGAACGCGCGGAACGAGCAGCCGAACGCGACGAAGTAGAGGCCCGCGCGACGCGCGTCCGACCACGGCGACGAGCGGCGCAGCATGAACGCCTCGGGTTCGAAGCTTTCCTGCGCGGTGCGCTTCACGTGCGCGAACTCGGGTGCGTCGTCGAGTTCTTCGTTGTCCGAGCGGCGGCGCCCGACGATGTTGTCCATGTCGCCCGACGGAATGCGCTCCATCTGGTCGAAGTCGTGCAGCCATTGCTGGACCGCGACGAAGCTCGCCCCGTCGAGCCCCGCGCCCTGCCCGGTCACGATCGCCGCGGCCACCGCGTCGTCGCCTTCCGGGTTCTCCGTGCCGTCCTCGTAGCCGGACAGGTCGCGATCGTTCGAATAGCGGAAACCGTCGACCGCATCCTGCAACGCAAACGCCGGCGCCAGCGCACGTTCGATCGCCCGCGCACGCAGCACGAGCTCGCCGCGATCGTCGCCGCGCAGCCAGACCCACACGTCGGCCGGCGTCGCCGGCAGCGTGCGGTCCTTCACCGCGAACGCCGGGAATTCGGTCAGGCCCGGCACCGGGTGCCCGAGGTGCGCCGCCAGCGCATGCCCGAACCCGACCACCGTGTCGCGTCCGTCGACGATCTCGCGCAGCGCGGCCAGCGCCGCGGCCACATTGCCGTCATTCGACATCGTGAAAGTGAGGTATCGGGCCGCCGAATCGATCGGGGTCAGGATGCCTTGCTGAACGTCGCTCATCGTTTCCTCAGGAATGTATCGTGGTGAATCTGCGCGGACTGCGGCAACATGCGCCGCAGACGCCGAAGCGCAATCGACGCGCGTGCCGGCCCTTGCGCTGCCGCACTGGGGAAAGGCCGCAAAAGAAGGGCCGAAACCCTGAATACTAACGTATCGACGCTGCAACGCCGCATTCGTCAGACGTTGCGGCGCGCCCTTCTCTGCTGATAGAATCTTTTCACGTCTTTTCGGCGTCCTTTCAACCGTTCACTTCAGGGGAGGTGCAGATGTTCCGAATGCCAGCCACCTTCCCGAACGTGGTCCCACGGCGCAGCTGATCCAGCCCGCCGTCCGCGCCGGCTCCCGAGTTTTCCGCTAACCCGTCAGCCGCGCCGTTTCCCGACAGCCCGTTTCGTTTTCCGCCCGCGATGTTCGCGCGGCCCGGCTGTTGCGTTTTCGATGCTCTCCGAACCGGAAAGTCCCGTCGCGCGATGCGCCGGGCAACGATAAATGACCAGAAAAACCTCCCATCTGGGCGGCCAGGCATTCCAGGCCGTCTTCGGCTTTACCTTCCGCTACTGGCGCAAGCAGCCGGCGCGCACCGCGACGGTCGCGAGCCTTGCACTGCTCGCCGCGCTCGCCGACGTGCTCACGCCGCTGTTCGCCGGTCGCCTCGTCGACGCGCTGTCGACCGGCCTGACCGACCGCGCCGCCGCGTGGCATGCGGCCCTCGTCGCGTTCGGCACGCTCGCGGCGCTCGGGCTCGGCGCGACGGTGCTGCGGCAAGGCGTCTACCTGAACATCATCACGCTCACGTTGAAGATGATGAGCGAGATCGCGGCCGCGTCGTTCCATCGCGTGCAGCGCTTCTCGACCGACTGGCACGCGAACAGCTTCGCGGGCTCGACCGTGCGCAAGATCACGCGCGGCATCTGGGCGCTCGACCTGCTGAACGACACCGTGCTGATCGCGCTGCTGCCGTCGGTCACGATGCTCGTCGGCGCCACCGTGCTGCTCGGCACGCACTGGCCCGTGATGGGGCTCGTCGTCGGCGCGGGTTCGCTGCTGTACATCACGGTGACGGTGGCCGTGTCGCTCGGCATCGTCGCGCCCGCCGCGCGGCTCGGCAACCTGTGGGACACGCGCATGGGCGGCGCGCTCGCCGATGCCGTAAGCTGCAACGCGGTCGTCAAGGCGTTCGGCGCGGAAACGCGCGAGGAAGCGCGGCTCGCGCGCGTGATCGGCAAGTGGCGGCAACGCACGCGCCGCACTTGGGTGCGCGGCACGTTGAACGGCGGGTTGCAGGGCGCGATGCTCGTCGCGATGCAGGCCGCGATGATCGGCGTCGCGCTGCGGCTGTGGGTGAACGATGAAGCAAGCGTCGGCGACATCGCGTTCGCGCTGACGATGTTCTTCATGCTGCAGGGCTACCTGCGCGACGTCGGCATGCACATCCGCAACCTGCAGCGCTCGGTGAACGACATGGAGGAACTCGTCGCGCTCGAACGCCAGCCGCTCGGCATCGATGATCGTCCCGGCGCGCCGGCGATCCGGATCGGGCAAGGCGAGATCCGCTTCGAGCACGTGACGTTCCGCTACGACAACCATCCGGTGCCGCTGTACGACGATTTCTCGATGCGGATCGCGCCGGGCGAGCGCGTGGGCCTCGTCGGCCACTCGGGGTCGGGCAAGACGTCGTTCATCAAGCTGATCCAGCGCCTGTACGACGTGTCGGGCGGCCGCATCACGATCGACGGCCAGGACATCGCGCAGGTCAGGCAGGATTCGCTGCGCAGCCAGATCGCGATCGTCCAGCAGGAGCCCGTGCTGTTCCACCGCACGCTGGCCGAGAACATCGCGTATGCGCGCCCCGATGCAAGCCGGGCCGACATCGAGCGCGCCGCGCGGCTCGCCAGCGCGCACGACTTCATCGCCATGCTGCCGGACGGCTATGACACGCTCGTCGGCGAACGCGGGATCAAGCTGTCGGGCGGCGAACGCCAGCGGGTCGCGATCGCACGCGCGTTCCTCGCCGATGCGCCGATCCTGATCCTCGACGAAGCCACGTCGAGCCTCGACAGCGAAAGCGAGCTGCTGATCCAGCAGGCGATGGAGCGGCTGATGGTCGGCCGCACGACGCTCGTGGTCGCGCACCGGCTGTCGACCGTGCGCGCGCTCGACCGGCTGCTGGTGCTCGATCGCGGCAAGGTGATCGAGGAAGGCAGCCACGATGCGCTGATCCGGATCGACGGCGGCATCTATCGCCGGCTGTTCGAGCGGCAGGCGCTGGAGCTTGCGAAGGGTTTGATCGATACGCCGCGACGCATGGTGAACGGAGACGCCGGCCCGCTAGGGGAGCCGGCGGAGGCTTGACGGAAACCCCATCGCATCAGGGCGCGCGGCACACCGCCACCGCGCGCCCTGATGCGCTGCACGGGACATCGATGCGATCGTCAGGAATTCACCAGTCCGGTGCGTCCGTCATCGGCTTCGTTGCGGGGCGCCACGCGTTCCACCGTACGCTGGCTGGCAAACCACTTGCGAACGAGATAAATCAGCAGTACGCCGATCACGATCCCCGACAACACATCGCACAGGTAATGCCCGCCCTGCGTCGGCGTCGACACGATCATCATGCCGTTCAGCACGATGCCGACCGGGAAGACGAAGCACACATGCCGCAGCGAATACGCGAAGCACAGCGCAAGGATCGTGTGAAGCGACGGAAAGGAAATGAGCCCCTGGGACGACGCGAATGCCAGTTCCCGGACGACTCCGCTCCGCAACGGCGCGAAGTCCGATACGGTGGAAATCGTTCCGGGATCGCGAACGTCGAAGTGGAGAAACGCACTCTCGGCCGGCAGCCAGGCAGCAATCAGGATCGACACGACGACTGCGACGATAAATTGCACCGTAAACTCGGCGTAGTCTTTCGAGTTCGACGTCAGCGTAAGGATGATCGGGATCGCAAGAAGCTGGACACTGCCGGATGCATACGCGAATTGGAGCACGGCATGCCAACCCGGATTTGCCATCACCCATCCATACGTTTGCAGCCAGTGAAATCCGAGCGCGGCATCGATCGATACCAGCGCATCACTCACGAGCGGCAGATCGGTTGCTACGGCCAGATACTGAAGGAGCGCGCCGGCATGCATGAATACCGACATCAACGCGATCCACTGCATCGATTGCGCGACATTCTCGTAGAACGCCTTTCTGGCCGGCACTTTGTATGATGGGCGCGATGCGAGTCTGGACGCGACGGTGACGGCGAGGACGGCGGACAGCACTTGGGCGCTTTGCACCAGACTGCCCTTCGCAATCCGGAAATCGACGCGGCATGCCCAGATCACGTCGACGATTATCAGAATGATGGTCACCAGCCACGCGGTCACGTAGATTTTCCGCATATTGTTCGACATACCCCTTTTCTCGTTCTTTTCTGCCGACCCTCGCAATCGCTCGCCGCGGCTTCGCGCCGTATTCCAGCGAGCTGCTAGAGAATGATACGCCGCCGTCCGTCAGGCGACGCCGCCCCATACGGCCCCGACACCCCCTCTCCGGATCACTTATCATACCGGCTAGGCAATTTGCGACGAAAGGCAGACCATGTTTACAGGCATTGTTCAGGGTGTTGGCGTCATCAAGGCCATCAAGGATCACGGCGAACTGAGAACCTTCAGCATCGAATTCCCGGAGCGGTTTACCGACGACATCGAGATCGGCGCGAGCGTGTCGGTCGACGGCGTCTGCCTGACGGTGACGACCATCCATTCGCCGGAGCTGATCGACTTCGACGTGATGCTGCCGAGCCTGCGAATCACGACGCTGGCCGATCTCACGACGGGATCGCACATCAACGTGGAGCGGGCCGCGAAGGACGGCGCGGAGATCGGCGGGCATCCGCTGTCCGGCCACGTGGATTTCACCGGGACCATCCGGCACATCGCGATGTCCGAACACAACCGGATGGTGCGCATCGGCGTGCCGGAGGCATTCAAGCGGTATGTGTTCGCGAAGGGTTATATCGCGATCAACGGCTGCAGCCTGACGGTGTCCGACGTCAACCGCGACGAAGGCTGGTTCGATGTCTGGCTGATTCCCGAAACGCGCCGCGCGACGACCTTCGATGCGAAGGGCGTCAACGACACGGTCAACATCGAGATCGAGCGCAGCACGCAGGTGGTCGTCGATACGATCCGGGAAGCGGTCAAGGAGACGCTCGGCGAACTGAACGGTGTCGTCACCGCGTTGCTGGCAGAAAAAGGCATCGATATCGAGGAACTGCTGGCGCGGCATGTCGCGAAGCTGCCGAAGCAGTAACGGATGCCGGGAAGCTAGGTGATCCGCTGGATCACCGAGTACCGGCTGCCGTCGGAAAACACCTCGATCCACGGCTCCGATTCCTCGAACGTCCAGAGGACGAGATCGAGGTCGACCCGTTCGTCGTCGTCGGGCCAGGGCATGTTCCACCCGCCCGCGACGGCGACCACCCCGCCCGTGTACAGCGGGCATTGCGCCATCCACTCCCGCTCGTAGTCGTGCGCCGCGGTGCCCTTGAAGTTGCTGTTGAATCCCCAGTCGCGTTGCCAGCCGTGTGCGCCAAGATAGGTGTCGATCGCGGCAGAGCCGAAGCGGAACACCGCTTCGATCGGCGGGAGCGATATCGCGTCGGATCGGCACAGCGGGCGTTCGGACCGATCGGGTTGCGCGGCGGTTTCCACGCGGCCCGATGCGCCGTCCGCGTCGAGATACACGTTCAGCCATGTGCCGTCGCGCTCGACGGAAACGCACAACGCGCCCGCCTCGACGCCATGCCAGTAGCCGGTGACGGGTTCGCCGTCTTCCGCGAAGCGGTATTGACGGGATGGCCTGGCGAGGCGCCGCGCTTCGATCAGAAAGTCTTCCAGCGTCATTGGGTGCTCCCTGGTGGGTTTTCGGAATTCGGTCAATGGCATCGGTGCACGATTGACGGAGATGAGCAGTGGTCATGCTTTCTCCCGCTCACTCCACCTCCACCTGCGCGCCCTTCCCCACCGCCACCCGCTGCGCGCGATAGATCCCCGCGTGCCCCGAGAACAGATACGCGACGACACACGCGACAATCGCATACACGCCGATATCCGCGCCGAACAGTTCGATCGCCATGATCGTCGACGCGATCGGCGTATTGGCCGCGCCGGCGAACACCGCGACGAAGCCGAGCCCCGCGAGCACGGGCACCGGCAATGCCAGCACCTGGCCGAGCGCGTTGCCGAGCGTCGCGCCGATGTAGAACAGCGGCGTCACTTCGCCGCCCTTGAACCCCGACGCGAGCGTGACGACGGTGAACGCGAACTTGCCCGCGAAATCGTAGAGCGGCAGCGGGCCATGAAACGCCGCCTCGATCGTCGGGATGCCGAGGCCGAGATACTGCGGCACGTTCAGCGCGGTAGCGGCCGCCGCCACCAGCAGGCCGCCGAGCACCGGCTGCAGCGGCGCATAGCGGACGACGCGTCTGAACCAAGCGGTCAGCGCATGGGTCGCAAATGCGAACAACCGCCCGACCATGCCGAACGCGATGCCCGCGACGACCGTCACCGCCAGCCCCGTCGCCGACACGGCCGGCACGAACGGAATCGCATAAGCCGTGTGATGCACGCCCCACGCGCGGCAGACGACATCCGCGACGATCGCGGAGGCGACGCAGGTCAGCAGCGCGTCGTACCGCACGCGTCCGATCGCGAGCACCTCGAGCCCGAACACGGCGCCCGCGAGCGGCGTGCCGAACACCGATGCGAAACCGGCCGCGATGCCGCCCATCAGCAGCACGCGGCGATGTTCGCGATCGAGACGGAACACCTGCGTGATGCGATCGGCGAGCGCGCCGCCCATCTGCACGGCCGTACCCTCGCGGCCGGCCGAGCCGCCGAACAGGTGTGTGACGACGGTCGCGACGAGCACGAGCGGCGCCATCCGCTTCGGCACCAGCGCCTTCGGGTCGTGAATCTCGTCGATCAGCAGGTTGTTGCCGCGCGCGACGGACTGGCCGAAGCGATGGTAGATCCAGCCGGTTGCGAAACCGGCGGCCGGCAGCCCCCACAGCAGCCACGGATGCGCGACGCGCGTGCCGGTCGCCCAGTCGAGCGCGATCAGGAACAGGGCGGAAGCCGTGCCGGCCAGCGTGCCGAGCAGGGCCGAGAGCGCGAGCCAGCGGCACACATAGCGCACGGTCGCGAGAAGATCGGCAGAAGTCGTGAAGAACATGATTTCCAGATTCGACGGAACATCAAAACCTGGGCGGCAGAAACCCGCATGGACGGCCTGCGACCTCCTGACGACCCAGGAACACGCAGGCATCATCAGCCGGGCGAACCGGCGGTTGAGGGCCGCACCGTGCGCAACAACGCGCCGGATACGACCGCAGGGAGGCATGCCATCTCCGCTGGCCGCCATTGTACGCGACGCCCCGCGCCGCCCGCAACGTGGCCACGGCACGGCACCGCGCGCACCCCTCGGCGCCGTCAGTCGCGCAGCGGACGCGCGATGCGCGAGATCAGTTGGGGCGCGATCCGCTCGAGCGGCAGGATCGCCGACGCCGCGCCGATCGCCGCGGCCGCCTTCGGCATCCCGTAGACGGCGCTGGTCGCCTCGTCCTGCGCGATCGTGTAGCAGCCCTTCGCGCGCATCGCCTTCAGGCCGAGCGCGCCGTCGCGCCCCATGCCCGTCAGCAGCACGCCGAACGCCTCGCCCTGCCAGCCGTCGGCGACGCTGTTGAAGAACACGTCGATCGACGGCCGGTACGGCGTCTCGACCGGATGCCGCGTATAGCCGAGCACGCCGCGCGGCGACAGGGTCAGGTGATCGTTGGTCGCCGCGAGCAGCACCTCGCCGGCCTGCGGCATGCTGCCCTGCCGCGCGACGCGCACCGGCAGCCGCGTATAGCCGTCGAGCCACTCGGCCATCCCGAGCGCGAACGCCTGGTCGACGTGCTGGACGATCACGATCGCCGCCGGAAAATCACCCGGCAGCGCCCGCAGCAGCGCGGTCAGCGCGGTCGGCCCGCCCGCCGACGCACCGATCGCGACGAGCGTCGGCTGGCCGCGCTCGGGCGCCGGCCCCGGCGGCACGAGCGCCGCGGTGCGGCTTTCGAGCAGCCGGCCGATCTGGTCGATCTTCGCGAGCAGCGCCTGCGGCGACGCGTCCGTCGACAGCCCGAGCGCGAGCGTCGGCGTGTCGACCGCATCGAGCGCACCGGCCCCCATCGCCTCGTACACCGACGACGTGTTCGCGCTGACGCTCGCCGTCACGATCAGGATCGCGCACGGCGCGCGCGCCATGATCCGGCGCGTCGCGGCGACGCCGTCGACCTTAGGCATCACGAGATCCATCAGCACGACATCGGGCGGATGCGCGACGCAGAAATCCACCGCCTCGTCGCCGTCGGTCGCGACCCACAGCACGCGGTGGTCCGCGCGCAGCGCGATCACGCGGCGCAGCGCCTCCACGGCCAGCGGCAGGTCGTTGACGATGCCGATGTTCATGCGCGCGCGTCCCCGATCAGGTCGTGCACGGCGTCGAGCAACGCCTCGTCGTGGAAGCTGCTCTTCGCGAGGTAGTAGTCGGCGCCCGCATCGAGCCCGCGACGGCGATCCTCGTCGCGATCCTTGTACGACACGATCATCACCGGCACGCGCTTGAGCATCGGATCGCCCTTGATCAGCGTGACGAGCTCGATGCCGTCCATGCGCGGCATGTCGACGTCCGTGACGACGAGATCGAACCCGTCGCTGCGCACCGCGTTCCAGCCTTCCATCCCGTCGACCGCGACCGTCACGTCGTAGCCGCGCTTTTCGAGCAGCTTGCGTTCGAGCTCGCGCACCGTCAGCGAATCGTCGACGACGAGCACGCGGCGGCGCCGGTCGGCGAGCGCAAGTTGCGGATCACGCGTGAGCCGCGCGAGCTGCCCGCCGCGCACGAGCTTGTCGACCGAGCGGATCAGGTCCTCGACGTCGACGATCAGCACCGGGTCGCCGTTCTCGAGCAACGCGCCGGCCGCGATGTTCTGGATCTTGTGCAGGCGGCTGTCGAGCGGCTGCACGACGAGCATCCGCTCGCCGAGGAAGCGGTCGACCGCGACGCCGTACAACTCGGGCTCCGCGCCGACGACCACGACCGCCGTGCTCGTGCGCGCGACGTCGGGCTCGCCCGCGTCCAGCAACTGGTGCGCGGCGACGAGGCCCGCGCGCCGGCCGTCGAACGGGAAATGCGGCTGCCCTTCGAGCACGTCGATATCGTCGTGCGCGAGTTCGAGCGTGCGGCGCACGTGCGCGAGCGGAAACGCATACGGCTCGCCGCCCACTTCGACGAGCAGGCTGCGGATCACCGACAGCGTGAGCGGCAACTGCAGCACGAAACGCATGCCCGCGCCCGGCTCATTGAAGATCCGCACCGCGCCGCGCACGCCGCGCACCATCTCCTGCACCGCGTCGAGCCCGACGCCGCGGCCCGACACGTCGGTCACCGCATCGCGCATCGAGAAGCCCGGCAGCAGCAGGAATTCGAGCAGTTCCGGATCGGACAGCCGCGCGGCGGTCTCGTCGTCGGTCAGGCGCTGGCGCACGACGGCCGCGCGCAGCGCGTCCATGTCCACACCAGGCCCGTCGTCGATCACGCTGACCAGCAGCGAGCCGGCGCTGTGGCGCGCCTCCAGCGTCACGCTCGCCTCGGCCGGCTTGCCGCGCGCACGCCGTGCGTCCGGCGAATCGACACCGTGGTCGATCGCGTTGCGCAGCAGGTGGCCGAGCGGCGCGTCGAGCAGGTCGAGGATGTCGCGGTCGACCTGCGTACCCTCGCCGACGATCGAGAAACGCACCTGCTTGCCGAGCGAGCGCGCGAGATCGCGGACGATGCGCGGATACGCGCGCGTCGCGTCGCCGAACGGCCGCATCCGGCACTGCAGCGCTTCGTCGTACAGCTGCTCGGCAATATGCGTGCTGCGCCGCTCGAAGCGGTCGAATTCGTCCATGCGCTCGGCGAGCGAACGCTGCAGGTCGTTGAGCATGTGCCGCACTTCGTTCATCGACGCGAGCATGCCCGCGTCGAGATCGTCGGCGAATTGTTCGTACATCAAATCGAGCGACCGGGCCGCGTCGCGCTGGGCGCGCTTCACGCGCAGCATCGATTCCGCGAACGGCTTGAGCCAGCGCGATTCGACCAGCGATTCGCCGGACAGGCTCAGCAGCCGGTTCAGCGTATCCGCACGCACGCGACGCATCGCGCCGGCGCCGGCCACGCGGCCGGCCTGGGCCGGATCGGGCACGCCGCCCGATACGGCGAGCGGGGGCACCGCAGCGCTGGCCCCGACGGGTTCGTTCGCGGCGCCGTCGTGCTCCCGAAACGGGACGATCGACGGCGGCACCGGCGGCGGCGGGGCCGCGGCCGCCGCCTGCATCGTCTGCGCGCCGTCGGCGCCGGTCAGTGCCGCCGCGAACACGTCGATCTCCGTCTGCGTGACGGGCTGCCCCTGCGGATCGCCGACGCGCACCAGCAGATCGACGCCCGCCAGCAGCACGTCGACGTGCGTGGCCGTCAGCGCGATCGTGCCGGCCTGCGCGGCGACGAAGCACTCTTCCATCCGCCCCGCGATATCGACGCCGAGCGGCACGCCGACGATGCGCGCGGCGCCCTTCAGCGAATGCGCGGCGCGCATGCATGCCTCGAGCGCGACGGAATCGGGTTCGCCCGATTCGAGTGCGAGCAGCCGCTCGGACAGCGCCTGGGTCTGCGTGCGCGTCTCCTCGCGATACAGCTCGAGCAGCGACAGGTGGCTCAGGTCGTCATCGCCGCTCATCGCATGCTCCGTGTGACTGCGTCGAACAGACGGTCGTCGTCGAGCAGGCCCACCGACTTGCCGCGCCACGACAGCACGCCGCGCGACAGGCCGGCGCTCGCGCGCCCGACCGTCGCCGGCACGGGCACCCAGTCGGCGGCGCCGAAGCGCAGCACGCCCTCGACTTCGTCGACCGGAAACACGACCGGCTCGCCCTGGTGCGCCGCCACCAGCAGCCGCGTGAAGCGGCCGTCGTCACCGCCGTTGCCGCCCTTGCCGGCATCGAGGCCGAGCAGCGCGCCGATCGAGATCGCGATGCGCAGCGTGCCGCGGATGTTGACCACGCCGCGCACGGCCGAATGGCGGCGATGCGGCAGCGAATGAATCGGGCGCGTGCCGGCGATCTCGCGCAGCACGCCGATCGGCAGCGCGAGCCATTCGTCGGCCACGCGGAACGCCAGCGCCGCGTGATGCGTATCGGCATCGGCGTCGTGCACGTGCGGCGCGCCGGGCGCGCTCATCCGGCGCGTGGTGTCGGCCATCTCGGCACTGTCGAGCGGGCGCTCGAGCAGCTTCGCCGCGTGATACGCGTACACCGGGCAGTTCAGGCAGCGCAGGCAGTCGTTCAGCCGCTCGCACGTGCGGTCGCCGCGCGTGCCGATCCGGTTCCAGCAATCGTCGACGTCGATCGTCGTCTCGTCAATGGCAGCGGCGGCGCGGTTCATGGATTCCTCTGGTCATCGCGGTGTCGGTCCCAACCCATCGTCTTGTCAGCCGGCCGAGCGCCGTGCGCGCTCGAGCAGCCATTGCGCGCCCGCACGATCGCCGCCGACGTCGAGCAGCGTCGCGAGATGGGTCAGCGCCTCGTGGTGCGTGGGCCGCAGGTACAGCGCCTTCCGGTAGAAGTCGCCGGCTTCCGCGGCGCGTCCGCGCGCGTCCGCGATCAGCCCGTTCAGGTAGAACGCATCGGCATGCGGCCCGACGCGCGCCGAGAACTGCGCGAGCACGCGCTCGGCCTCGTCGAACGCGCCGGCATTCGCCAGCGCCTGCGCATCTTCCAGCGTCGGCGCGGCGCGCTCCGCAACCTGGGCGAGCGACGCGGCCGGTTCG
>NZ_JAAGPC010000128.1:0-23953 GCF_017104595.1 Burkholderia sp. Tr-20390
TGTCGGCCAGGCACTCGGGGCAGCGGCAGCGTGCGCCGGCCACGGGCGGCGTACCGCCGGGCAAGACCGGCATCGACGCGCACCAGCATTCGAACGGCTGCGTGCGGGCGCCGCAGTCGAAGCTGCGCCCGCAGTGCGGGCAGCGCGCGCGGCGCGGGGCGGAACGGGCGTCGGCGGCGGAATCGGTCATGGCTAAAGCGCTCGAGCGGGCGGGAAGCCGCCCTACGCGACAAGCATAGCGCGGCGAACGGATTTTGCACGCCGGCCGTTCGGCCGAGGGCCATTTCCAATGCTCGCGCCCCCTCGCCGCCACCACCCGCACAGCGCTGCCCGCAGCGTGGCGCACATCGCGCCGCGCCATAGCCGGCGGGCCGCCGCGCGCGGTGCCCGGGCCGCGCCGCCGGTGTTCCGGCCCGTCCAAAAACCCGATGCTGCGCTGCGCCACTCCTGTACAATTCGCCGTGTTTCAACCGTTCCCAGCCAGAGCCGCCGCCATGTCCGAGCCCATCGACCTCTCGCAGATCGCCCCCACGCTGAAAGCAGAAATCCTCGCCGAGGCGCTGCCGTACATTCGCCGTTACCACGGCAAGACCGTGGTCATCAAATACGGCGGCAACGCGATGACGGAAGAGCGGCTCAAGCAAGGCTTCGCACGCGACGTGATCCTGCTGAAACTGGTCGGCATCAATCCGGTGATCGTCCACGGCGGCGGTCCGCAGATCGATCACGCACTGAAGAAGATCGGCAAGGCCGGCACCTTCATCCAGGGCATGCGCGTCACCGACGAAGAGACGATGGAAGTCGTCGAATGGGTGCTGGGCGGCGAAGTGCAGCAGGACATCGTGATGCTGATCAACCACTTCGGCGGCCACGCGGTGGGCCTGACGGGCAAGGACGGCGGCCTGATCCACGCGCGCAAGCTACTGATGCCGGACCGCGACAACCCGGGCCAGTACATCGACATCGGCCAGGTCGGCGAAGTCGAGGCGATCAACCCGGCGGTCGTGAAGGCGCTGCAGGACGACGCGTTCATCCCGGTGATCTCGCCGATCGGCTTCGGTGAAGATGGCCTGTCGTACAACATCAATGCCGACCTCGTCGCGGGCAAGCTCGCCACCGTGCTGAACGCCGAGAAGCTGCTGATGATGACCAACATCCCGGGCGTGATGGACAAGGACGGCAACCTGCTGACCGACCTGTCCGCGCGCGAGATCGACGCGCTGTTCGAGGACGGCACGATCTCCGGCGGCATGCTGCCGAAGATCTCGTCGGCGCTCGACGCCGCGAAGAGCGGCGTGAAGTCGGTGCACATCGTCGACGGCCGGATCGAGCACTCGGTACTGCTGGAAATCCTGACCGAGCAGCCGTTCGGCACGATGATCCGCTCGCATTGAGCAAGCGCAGCAAGACCGCCACACCCGACTTGCCGGCCCCGCTGCGGCGCCGGCGCGTGTCGCGCAGCCGGCCCCGCGCCGGCGCGCCGGTGTGGCTGTTCGATCTCGACAACACCCTTCACCACGCATCGCACGCGATCTTTCCCGAGATCAACCGCGCGATGACGCAGTACATCATCGACGCGCTGCAGGTCGGGCGCGCCGAAGCCGACCGGCTGCGCAACGGCTACACCGAGCGCTACGGCGCCGCGCTGCTCGGCCTCACGCGCCACCATCCGATCGACCCGCACGACTTCCTGCGCGCGGTCCATACGTTTTCCGACCTGCCGGCGATGGTGCGCGCCGAGCGCGGCCTCGCGCGCATCGTCGCCGCGCTGCCGGGCCGCAAGCTGATCCTGACCAACGCGCCGGAGAACTATGCGCGCGCGGTGCTGCGCGAGCTACGCATCGAGCGGCTGTTCGAGCGCGTGATCGCGATCGAGCACATGCGCGACCGCCGCACCTGGCGCGCGAAGCCCGATCACACGATGCTGCGCCGGACGCTGCGCGCCGCCCATGCGCGCATGGCCGACACGATCCTCGTCGAAGATACGCGCGGCCACCTGAAGCGCTACAAGCGTCTCGGCATCGGCACGGTATGGATCACGGGGCACCTGCCGGGCCATCTGCCGGTTACCGGACGCCCCCACTATGTCGATCAGCGCATTCGTTCGTTAAAATCGCTGCGACTGGGCACACGATCGGGGCGACAAAAATGCAGCCGACTTACCCGCAGGACCAAGCCGTAAAGGAAGACCAGGCCACACCGTCCCGCGCGCGCCCGAAACCGGGCGAGCGCCGCGTGATGATCCTGCAGACGCTCGCGGCGATGCTCGAGGCGCCGAAACCCGAGAAAATCACGACCGCCGCGCTCGCGGCCCGGCTCGACGTGTCGGAAGCCGCGCTGTACCGGCACTTCCCCAGCAAGGCGAAGATGTACGAAGGGCTGATCGAGTTCATCGAGCAGGCGCTGTTCGGGCTCGTGAACCAGATCGTCGCGAAGGAGCCGAACGGCGTGCAGCAGGCACGCACGATCGCGCTGACGATGCTCAACTTCGCCGCCAAGAACCCCGGCATGACCCGCGTGCTGACCGGCGAAGCGCTGGTCGGCGAGGACGAGCGGCTCACCGAGCGCGTGAACCAGTTGCTCGACCGCATCGAGGCGACCGTCAAGCAATGCCTGCGCGTCGCGCGCACCGAGGCGAACACGCCGCAGGACGGCGCGCTGCCGTTCGTGCTGCCGGCCGACTACGATCCGGCCGCCCGCGCGAGCCTGCTCGTCAGCTACGTGATCGGCCGATGGCACCGCTTCGCGAAGGGCGGATTCCAGAAACCGCCCGGCGAACAGGCCGATGCGCATCTGCGGCTGATCCTGCAGTGAGGCTCTTGATGGCGGCCAGGTTCGATCCCGCCGATCTAGCGGCATCGCCTTTCCGCGCAGACGCAGCAACCGTACGCCCGGCAACGCGCTTCGTGGACGGAACGTAGCGGCCCTCCGGAAATCGACCTGACCGATACCCGGATTGGGTACCTCGCTCGCATGCGAGGCTTGCCCTAAACATTTCGTAGTCCAATCCAAAATTCTCCGGTGCTCCGGACAGGCCGGCGCGTCGCATTGCGCGCGATCCCGCCGACGGCCACGCTTTGCACCGCCCGCGCGCTTAACTATTTTTATACGAAATTCGGTACGCGTTCGATGATTTTTCCTGGCCAATTAGGAAACGTCCAATTTTTACAAATGCCTTACTTGGAAATAATGTCGCCAGTTTCCAGCCGCTGTTGCAGCCGACCCGCTTCAGCGACGGCGACCCACAGCGACAAGGAAACGTCGGTGCGTCGCTTCGCGGCGCAAGGCCATCATTAACAGGTACATACATGTCCAAGAAAGCACTTTCCATTCTGCTGGCGACGGCGGGTCTCGTCGGAGCGGCCTCGTCCGCGCAAGCTGCAGACGGCACGATCACGATCACCGGTGAAATCACCGCCCAGACCTGCACGATCTCGGGTGATGGCGGCGGCAAGGATTTCACCGTCACGCTGCCCAACGTGTCCACGTCGTCGCTGTCCGCATCGGGCTCGACGGCCGGCCGCAAGCCGTTCCGCATCGCGCTGTCCAACTGCTCGCCGAACTCGGGCAACGCGTCGGTGTACTTCGAGCCGGGCACGACCGTCAACGCGCAAACCGGTCAGCTGTTCAACAAGACGGGGGACGCGACGAACGTCGAAGTCGGCCTGTTGAACAAGGACGGCTCGAACATCAAGCTCGGCGCGGCCCTGGCGCAGCAGAACTCGCAGGTCGTCCCGATCTCGGGCGGCTCGGCAACGCTTGACTACTACGCGCAATACGTCGCGACCGGCGGCGCCGCCACCGCAGGTACGGTCGGCACGTCGGTCATGTACTCGGTCGCGTACCAGTAATCCATCTCGCAACGCACGGCCCGAATCGTGCAGCACCGGCGGCTCGGGCCGCATCATGCCGGTAGCGCTCCCCCTTCTATAGATAAGGAAAACTAAATAATGACAGTGTCAACGAACTGGTGTTCGAGCGCGAGCGCCGCCGTGCTGGTTGCGTCGCTCGCTTGCGCCGGCGTCGCCGACGCAAGCGTGGTGATCGGCGGGACGCGCGTGGTTTATCCCGAAAAAGAGCGCGAGGTCACGGTGAAATTGACCAACGAGGGGGAGAGACCGTCGCTCGTGCAGGCGTGGATCGACGACGGCCATCCCAATGCGCTGCCCGACGACACGAAGGTGCCCTTCATGCTGACGCCGCCGCTGTTCCGCCTCGACCCGAAGAAGGGCCAGAGCCTGCGGCTGATCTATACGAAGGAACCGCTCGCACAGGACAAGGAAACCCTGTATTGGCTCAACGTGCTCGACGTGCCTCCCCAGGCGGCGGACGATCCCGAATCGCCAAACCTGCTGCAGCTCGCGTTTCGTTCGCGCATCAAGCTGTTTTTCCGCCCCACCGCCCTGCAAGGCGCGGCCGACGAGTCCGCGGAACAGGTCACGTGGAACTTCGCCCCCAAGGCGGGCGGCGGCTATGCGCTGCAGGCAACGAATCCGACGCCCTACCACGTGACGTTCACGAAGCTGACCGTCAAGGCAGGCGGCACGTCCCGGACCAACGACATGGGCGGCATGGTCAAGCCCAACGCAACCGAACAGTTCGACGTCGGCCACGTCTCGTCGCTGCCCACCGGGCCGATCGAGGTCGACTACACGTTCCTCAATGATTACGGCGGTGGCGTCGAAGGCAAGTACGCGCCAAAGAAAGCGCACTGACGCACCGCGTCCCTGAATCAACCCGTTGCTAACCGGCGGTGCGGCGATCGCACCGGCGCAGGCATACCGTCGCTCGCGCCATGACGATGCGGCATCAACACATTGAATTCATGCGAGCGAATCATCCTATTCAGCCACTCGAAGCCATCACGGGCCTCACGCCCAAACCGGGCTATCTGCTCGTGATGGCGGCGCTCGGCAGTTGGACTGCCGACGGGTTCGCCGTCGTCACGCCCGGTAGGTCCGACGCCCCTCTCCAGGTGGCTCAGGTCCACTTCAATGACACGCTGATGATGAAGCCGCGCGGGCAACGGCTCGATGTCGATCGCTTCGCGCAAGGCAATCCGGTTCAGGCGGGCGACTACCTGGTGGATCTCTACGTCAACGGGACATGGAATGGCCGATCAACGGTGCGTTTCGACGCGAAAGCCGGCGAAACCAATGCGGTGCCGTGCTTCGACCGCGCGCTCGTCGCGAGGCTCGGCCTCGACGATGCGGCGCTGACCGACGCCGCACGCGACGAACTGGCGCGCGTGCAGGTTGGCGAGTGCACCGACATCGACAAGCTCGTCGCAGAGGCAAGATACGAATTCGACCTGTCGGAACTGCGCATCAACGTCAGCATCCCGCAGGCGGCGCTGCTGCGCAATCCGCGCGGTTACGTGAGCCCGACGCTGTGGGACAGCGGCGTGCCGAGCGCGACGCTCAAATACAGCGCGAACCTGTTCCGCAATACCTCGTCAGGCTACGCAAGCACGCAGTCATTCGTGGGCTTGAACGCGGGCGTCAATATCGGGAACTGGCATTTCCGGCACAACGGCAGTTATAGCGCGCAATCGCAAGGCGACAGCCGCTATCAGAGCCTCAATACCTACGTGCAGCGCGACCTGCCGAAATGGCGCAGCCAGCTGAAGATCGGCGAGACCTACACCGACGGCACGCTGTTCGACAGCGTGGGCATGCGCGGCGCCACGCTTGAATCGGACGACCGCATGCTGCCCGACTCGATGCGCGGCTATGCGCCGGTCATTCGCGGCGTCGCGACGACCAACGCGCACGTCAACGTAACGCAAAACGGCACCGTGCTGTACGAAACCAACGTTGCGCCGGGGCCGTTCGAGATCAACGATCTGTATCCGACCGGCTATGGCGGCAACCTGCTTGTCACCGTCACCGAGGCGGACGGCAGGAAGCACAGCTTCACGGTGCCATATGCGGCCGTCGTGCAATCCATGCGCCCGGGCGTCTCGCGCTACGCGTTTGCGGTGGGTCAGATGCGCGATGCGGGGTTGAATCGCCACCCGAATTTCGCGCAGGCCACGTATCAGCGCGGCATCAGCAACCTGCTGACCTGCTATGTCGGCGCGATCGCGGCGGAAAACTACGTGGCGGGGCTGGTCGGCGCGGCGTTCAACACGCCGGTCGGCGCACTCGCCGTCGACGTCACGCATGCGAGCGCGCGCATTCCGGGCGTATCGGCAACGAGCGGCCAGAGCGTCCGTGTGAGCTACAGCAAGTCCATCGAGGAGACCGGCACCAACATCGCGGTCGCTGCTTACCGCTATTCGTCGCGCGGCTATTGGACGATGCGCGACACGATGTACGCCCGTGAACAGGCGGCAGCCGGCATGGATCCGAACAACGCATTCCGGCAGCGCAACCAGATCCAGCTGACGCTGAACCAGACGCTCGGCGAAGGGCGCGGCACGCTGTTCGCGGTGGGTTCGACGATCAGCTACTGGAACCGCCAGGGCACGACCACGCAGTTCCAGGTCGGCTACAACAACAGCCTGCGCGTCGCCAGCCTCAACCTGGGCTACAACCTGTCGGTCGCGCGGCAACGCGACGGCTTCACGGGGCGACTGAGCAATCAGGTGTATGCGAACGTCACGGTTCCGCTCGGTCGGCGGTCGTACGCACCGACGCTGAGCGCAAGCGTCGCGCGCGACAACCAGGGCGGCACGACTGGCCAGATGGGGCTGACCGGCACCGTCGGGACGTCCAGCGCATTCTCGTACGGCATCAACGTCAACGCCGGCAATGGTGCGACATCCGGCGGCGGCAATGCGCAATATCGCGCCCCGTGGGCGACGTTCTCGGGGAGCGCAAGCGGCGGCAGTGGCTACTCGAGCGTATCCGTCGGCGTATCGGGCGCGCTCGTCGGGCACGCCGGCGGCGTCACGCTCGCCAACGATCTCGGTGAGACAGTCGCGATCGTCGAGGCGAAGGACGCCGTCGGCGCAGGCCTCTCGAGCGGCACCGACGTGCGCATCGACCGGCGCGGCTTTGCGGTGATCCCGAATCTGACGCCGTATCAGCTGAATACGATCGATCTCGATCCGAAGGGTATTCCACTCGATGTCGAGATGCTGTCGACCAGTCAGCAGGTCGCGCCGCGCGCGAATTCGGTAGTCAAGCTCAAGTTCGAGACAGCGACCGGTCGCGCCGTGCTACTGACGATGCGCCAGCCGAACGGCAAGCCCGTGCCGTTCGGCAGCACTGTGGTCGATGCGGACGACAAGACCATCGGCATGTCGGGACAAGGCGGCACGCTATTCACCCGCAGCTTGAACGACTCGGGCGTGCTGACGGCGAAATGGGGTAATCGTGCAGCCGATGCTTGTAGGTTTTCGTACCAGTTGCCGACGGAGCGCAGCAAACATGCAGCATACGAGCGCATGGATGCGAAATGCGACTACGCACCGCCCAAGGCAAAAGAATAAGACGCCTCGCATATCGCCGCACGCTTTCACCATCAAATCCAGAAAACAAATTTCATGAAATTCATCTCGCGAAAGTCAAAGAACCAAATTTTAATAATGCTAATCACCTGGCTGTCGCCAATACTGCTCGGCGGAGGATTGTCTCACGCACAAACATGCCAGTACGTGCCATACAACCCATCCCCTTTCTTTGACTGGACATACAACGACGGAAATATCCTCGTTCCGCCGAGAGCCCCCAACGGAACGGTGCTTGCATCCGGAATATTCGAATATGGCTACAGCTGCCAGGCCAACCCACACGGCGCAGGAGGATGGCGAATTGGATTTGCAGTCGACTACCGACTATCCAATATACCAAATGTATTCATCGCAAGAAGCGGGGGTTACTGGGGATCAATTGGATTCAGAATCACCAATGCCGATTCTGGCGAAGTAATGATAGGATCCGGCCAGGAATGGCAGCCGCCGATTAAGGACACCTTTCCAATTACCGGAAAATTGAGAATAAAAATAGAGGTGGTCAAGGTAAACAATGAACTATACAACTACCTCCCCGTAGGCGCCGGGTTAACGGGCGAATACGTCTTCATGATGAATATTTACAACCGAACAAGCGGTGAGCGCACGCTGACGTGGCGGTTTTTTTGGAAGAAAAACGGCACAACCATTCAAACAATGCAGGAAAGCTGCAGCGTTTTGACTCCCTCGATCAATGTACCTTTGCCGGCAACTGCTGCCAGCAAACTAAAGACGATCGGTGCGACGGCCGGGGATACCCATTTCAACATCAGCCTGTCCTGCAAATCAGGCTCAAAAGTATATGTGACGCTGACGGATCTGACCGATCAGGGCAATTTGACCGACCAATTGACACTCACTCAGGATTCCTCTGCACAAGGCGTCAAGTTGCGGATTCTGAAAGATGGCAATCCAGTCAGCTATGGCCCGGATTCAATTTCATCCGGCAACCCGAACCAATGGTATGTCGGACCGTCAGCTACGACGACCAGCATTCCGCTAAGCGCGCAATACATCGCCACCGGCCCGGTTTCCGCCGGAACGGTTAAAGGCGTCGCGACATTCACGATGAGCTACCAGTGATCGCTGTCGCTCAGCAAAACTGAATTTGCGAGGAACGATCGGCCACCGAACGCTTTCGGGGCCACCGGCATTCCTCGAATGCCACCGTTCAGTCGGTGGTCAACCCAGGCTTCCGCTTCGCAGTAGACCCTACTGCATCGGGGGATCAGCAATGGAAGAAGTCACGCGTCATCCGAATTGCCAGCCATGGCACAAGGATGATTTGACGACGATATCCATTTATTTAAATAGCACTAAAGGAATTGACATGAAATTCGCACTGTCGAGCATCGCCACTCTCACCGTCGCCGCAGCAGCCGCCCTGCCGGCCATCTCGCACGCCGCCGACGGCACGCTCACCATCAACGGCAAGATCGGCACGCAAACCTGCACGATCGATGGCGCAGGTACTGGCGGCAAGGACTTCACGGTCGCGCTGCCGAAGGTGTCGACGTCGGCGCTCGCGGCCGGTGGCGCGACGGCCGGCCGTACTCCGTTCAAGATCGGCCTGAAGAACTGCTCGCCGGCCTCGGGCAACGTCTATACGCACTTCGAGCCGGGCACGACGGTCAACTCGACGACCGGCCAGTTGCTCAACGCATCGGGTTCGGCGAAGAACGTCGAGATCGGGCTGCTCAACGGCGACTCGACCAACATCGGGCTCGGCAAGGCCGACGAAAACTCGAAGGCGGTCGCGCTGACGAACGGCGCAGCTGACCTGCCGTATTACGCGCAATACGTCGCGACCGGCGGCGCGGCCGGCCAGGGCACGGTGAACACGTCCGTGATGTACTCGATCATGTATCAGTAAGCGGCGATACGGCGCGCACCCCGCGCGCCAGCGCACCGGTTTCAGTCGGCCGGTACGCGTCTGCCGTCCGGCGGCCTGCGGGCGCGACCCTCCGCGCGCCCGCAGGCTGTCCCGCCGGTCGGCAGACTTTCCGCGCACTCCCTCCTGCCTTCCTGCCTTCCTGCCTTCCTGCCTTATGCGCCCACCGCACGGTCAACGCACGGTCAACGCGCACCAACGAATCACCGCGCCTCACCCGCCCCTTTCTGCGTCGCGCCCACTGTGCACGCCACTCGCAATATTCGAACGCGTCCGATTTCCCAATTAACCCAAACAAGTTAATTTTCACCCATTCAACACGACTCGAGGTGTACGGGTGAACTTGAGCCCCCTTGTTCCACAGGTTTGCAAGAACCGCCGTCTGGTGTATTCGGCGCTGCTCGCCGGCGCGGCGCTGCCGTGGCCGTCCATCGCACAGGTCACCGGTAGCGGCCCGCAACGCGCAGACGGCATCGTGCTCGAAGTCGCGCCGGGTGACTATTCGACGAGCGAATCCGGCGATGCCGTGCTGGCCGCCGTCAACGGCGGCCTTTTGGCGACCACCGGCAAGACTCGCGTGTTCTCGACCGGCATCGGCGCCGCAGGCGCGGCCGCATGGGGCCCGAACTCACGCCTCGCACTGCGCGATACGGAAATCCGGACTCGCGGCGGCTCCGGCGCCGGCATCGACATCCGCTACGGCGGCAGCGCTACGGCGGAACGCATCTCGATCGATACCGATGGCGACTATGCACACGGCGCGTCCGTCGACGGCGCGAAGGGCCGGCTCGACCTCTCCAATAGCGTGATCGTGACGCGCGGAAAGGAGGCGTACGGCATCATGGCCAACCTTGTGCCGGACGGCACCGTCGACGTGACCGACACGCTGATCCGCACCAGCGGCCTGTTCGGTGTCGGTGTATCGCTCAATTACGGCGGCATCCGGGCCACGCTGATCCGCACCGATATCAGGACGAGCGGCGACTATGCATCGGTGTTGTTTCTGCCCGGCGCCTCGACTGCGTCATTCGGCGACTCGCACCTCGAAACCGACGGCGACTACGCGCTCGGCGTGGACACCCGCGAGGGCGGCGTCGACCTTGCCCGCACGCGCATCGTCACCCACGGCCGGAGCGCTCACGGGCTGTACGCGTCGAAGGAATACACGGAGACGCCCTTCGTGCAAGCGATCGATACGGACGTAACCACCACGGGCGCCCGCTCGATCGGCGCACTCGCCCGACTCGGCGGCAAGGTCGCAATGACGCGCGGCAGCATTGCGACAAGCGGCGAGCGCGCACGCGGCGCGATGTCCAGCGGCAAGGGCTCCACCGTCACCCTTGCCGACATGACTGTCGAGACGCACGGCGCCGAGGCCGATGCGCTCTACGCGAGTGCCGGCGGCACGATCGACCTGTTCCGCACCGACACGCGCGCGACCGGTGCCGGCTCGCATGCCGCGGCCATTCACGGCGGCACGCTGACCGTCGACGAAGGCTCGCTCGTCAGCGAACGGCACGGCGCGATCTCCGCATCCAATGCCGACATCACATTGCGCAACGGCACGCGCGCGGCAGGCGGCAACGGCACGCTGCTGTCCGTGCGCGCGGAGACCGGCGCGCCAGTGCGGCTGGCACTTGAGACCGGCGCGCAAGCCGAAGGCAACATCGCCAACCTGCCCGACGACGACGGCAACCCGACACCCGCCGTCACCGACGTCGCGCTATCCGGCGCGTCCACCTGGACCGGCGCGACCGACGCGGTTCGCGCGCTGTCGCTCGACAGCGGCAGCCAGTGGACCATCACCGGCGATTCGACGGTCGGCTCGATCGTGCTGAACGACTCGGCGATCGCATTCGCCGCGCCCGGCGCCGGCGCGCCGCGCTCGCTCGTCGTCAACGGCGACTACACGGCCCGCGACGGCCGGCTGCTGGTCTACACGACGCTGCACGACGACACGTCACCCACCGACAAACTCGTGATCGACGGCGGGCATGCATCGGGCAACACGGCCCTCGTCGTGAAGCATTCGGGCGGCTCGGGTGCGCAAACGACGGTCGGCATCCCGCTCGTCGAGACCCGCAACGGCGGCACGACCGACGTCACGGCGTTTACGCTCGATACCGGCTCGGACGGCTATCGCCGCGGCTTCGGCACGCTGTCCGCCGGCGGCTACGACTACATGCTCGCGCGTGGCGGGCAAGGCGGCCACGCGGACGACTGGTATCTCGTTTCCGCCGCGAAGCCCGAACCGCCCGTCGACCCGGAAACCATACCGCCGCCGCGAACCATCGCGCCCGAACCCGATGCCTATCTCGCGAACGCCGACGCAGCCGCGGCGATGGTGATCCACACGCTGCGTCAGCGCGAGGATCGTTCGCTGCGCACCGACGGCGCGGCTGCGGGCCCGCTCGACGGCGCCGGCTGGATGCGCGCCGAAGGCCAGTTCACGTCGATGTCCGGCGGCGCACGCAGCGTGTCGGGCAACGGCCGGCTGCTTCACGCAGGCGCCGACCTGCTCCGCTTCGACGATGGCCGCGGCGGCCGCATCCGGGTCGGCGCGATGGGCCTCTACGGCAGCCAGACGAGCTGGTCGACGCGCGCGCTGTGGAACGCGGCCGAGCAACGCACGGCAGACGCCACCGCGCGCGGCAGCGTCGAAGGCTACAACGTCGGGCTGTACGGCACCTGGTACGGCAGCCACGACATCCTGTCCGGCCCGTATGTCGACGCGTGGTTTCTGTATGGCACCTATGCCAACCGCGTCGGCGGCAGCCTCGCCGGCGATTCGTACCGGTCGCGCACGGTCACCGGGTCGCTCGAGGCAGGCCATTCGTTCCGCTTCTACACGCGCGGCAATACGCGCTTCTTCGTCGAACCGCAGGCGCAGCTCGTCGTGTCCGACTATCGCGCGGCGGCCCACGCCGCGGCGGGCGGCTACCTCGACGGCCAGGGCTCGACCGACGTACTGACCCGCGTCGGCGTACGCGTGCACGGCGTCACCGCCGTCGCGCCGGGGCGCGAACTGCGGCCTTACGTCGAGGCGAGCTGGTGGCACGGCCCCGGTGCGCGGTCGCTGACGCTCGACGGCAACGCGTTCTCGTTCAGCGTGCCGCGCGACCGGGCAGGTGTCGAAGCGTTTCGCGGTGTCGGCCGGCCTCGGCGTCGACGCGAATCTGTCCGACTACGCGGTGGTCAAGGGCGAATTCGCGGCGAAATACCGGTGGTGAGCATGCGATGCGACGCGGTGGCCGGGCTGGCGCAGCGAGCCGCCCGCCGTCGCGCCTCGCCCGGCGCCACCGCCGGGACCTGTGTCAGCCGCGGCGGCGCCAGCCGGCCCGCCCGGCGCCACCCCAACGCGCTCCGGGCAATTTCCGCTATACTTTGCCGACTGCCGCCCCTCGGGCGGCAGCCAGAAACGCGCCGATTTGCTGACTCGATTGCGGGCGCGCGAACCAGCCAGGGCCTTGATTCGTCCTCGCCCGGCGGTTCACTACAAATGCGGCTAAAGAGGTCGTCAGCCGCGCATCTCCGACTCCGCGCATCGCCGACACCATTTAGCTGCCCAGTCATAAGGCGGAACGAATGGAATCGATCGGCATCGTCGCTCCACAGACCATGCACTTCGCCGAACCGCTGCGCTTGCAAAGCGGCAGCGTGATCGGCAACTATCAGCTCGTCGTCGAGACGTACGGCGAACTCAACGCCGCGCGCTCGAACGCGGTGCTCGTCTGCCACGCGCTCAACGCGTCGCACCACGTCGCCGGCGTCTACGCGGACGATCCGCGCAGCACCGGCTGGTGGGACAACATGGTCGGCCCGGGCAAGCCGCTCGACACCAACCGCTTCTTCGTGATCGGCGTGAACAACCTCGGCTCGTGCTTCGGCTCGACCGGCCCGATGAGCGTCGACCCGTCCACCGGCAAGCCGTACGGCGCAAGCTTTCCGGTCGTCACCGTCGAGGACTGGGTGCACGCGCAGGCGCGCGTCGCGGATGCGTTCGGCATCGAGCGCTTCGCCGCGGTGATGGGCGGCAGCCTCGGCGGGATGCAGGCGCTCGCGTGGAGCCTGATGTATCCGGAGCGCGTCGCGCACTGCATCGACATCGCGTCGACGCCGAAGCTGTCCGCGCAGAACATCGCGTTCAACGAGGTCGCGCGCTCGGCGATCCTGTCCGATCCCGATTTCCACGGCGGCGACTACTACGCGCACGGCGTGAAGCCGAAGCGCGGCCTGCGCGTCGCGCGGATGATCGGCCACATCACGTACCTGTCCGACGACGACATGGCCGAGAAATTCGGCCGTGCGCTGCGCCGCGCCGACGGCGCGCTCGACGCGTACAACTTCAGCTTCGACGTCGAGTTCGAGGTCGAGTCGTACCTGCGCTACCAGGGCGACAAGTTCGCCGACTACTTCGACGCGAACACCTACCTGCTGATCACGCGCGCGCTCGATTACTTCGATCCGGCCAAGGCGTTCGACGGCAACCTGACCGCCGCGCTCGCGCACACGCAGGCGAAATACCTGATCGCGAGCTTCTCGACCGACTGGCGTTTCGCGCCGGCCCGCTCGCGCGAGATCGTGAAGGCGCTGCTCGACAACAAGCGCACGGTCAGCTACGCGGAAATCGACGCGCCGCACGGCCACGACGCGTTCCTGCTCGACGACGCGCGCTATCACAACCTGATCCGCGCGTATTACGAACGAATCGCCAACGAGGTGAGCGCATGAACCAGCAAGCGCTGAATTCCCTGTCCGCGCGCGCGGACTTCCGCACGATCGCGCGCTGGGTCGAGCCGCGCTCGACGGTGCTCGACCTCGGTTGCGGCGACGGCTCACTGCTCGCGCTGCTGATGGAAGAACTGGACGTGACCGGCTACGGGATCGAGCTGAACGACGCGGGCGTGCTCGCGAGCGCGAAGAACGGCATCAACGTGATCCAGCAGAACCTGGAAGACGGCCTGCGCCTGTTCGAGGACCACAGCTTCGACATCGCGATCCTGTCGCAGACATTGCAGACGATTCACCAGACGGCCGCGATCCTGCGCGAAACCGCGCGGGTCGGGCGCGAATGCATCGTGTCGTTCCCGAACTTCGGCTACTGGCCGCACCGGCTGTCGGTGCTGAACGGCCGGATGCCGGTGTCGAAGTCGCTGCCTTACCAGTGGCACAACACGCCGAACGTCCGGGTGCTGACGATCGAGGATTTCGAGGCGCTCGCGCCCGAAGTCGGCGTGACGATCCTCGACCGCGTGGTGCTGCACGAAGGCCAGCCGATTCGATGGGGAGCGAACTGGCGTGGTAGTCTTGCTGTCTACCGCGTCAAGCGCAGCTGAGCCGGGGAGCCGTTGACGTACGCCGTCGGCCCGCACGCACGTGCGGCCGAGCCGCTGCGCGACCCGCGCCGCCTGCGCTGCCGCCGCAATCAGTCAACGCTATCCAGTTCCAGTCCATGTCGAAAACGCCACACGAGGCGCCCGCACTCACCGCTCACGAGGATCACCCCGGCTGGCGAGCCTATCTGAACACGCACATGCTGATCTGCGTGTTCCTCGGTTTCACGTCAGGTCTGCCCCTCTTCACGCTCGTCTACCTCGTGCAGGCATGGCTGCGCTCCGAGGGCGTGAACCTGAAGGAAATCGGCCTGTTTGCGCTGATCCAGTTCCCGTACACGTGGAAGTTCCTGTGGGCGCCGCTGATGGACCGCTACGTCCCGCGCCTGCCCGGCTGGCGGCCGGGCCGCCGGCGCGGCTGGCTGCTGCTCACGCAGTTGCTGGTCGCGGGCGCGATCGCCGCGCTCGGCTTCGTGTCGCCGCGCGACTCGATCTGGACGGTCGCCGCGCTCACCACGCTCGTCGCGTTCTTCGGCGCAAGCGCCGACATCGTGATCGACGCCTATCGCCGCGAGTTGCTGCGCGATACCGAGCAGGGCCTCGGCAACGCGATCCACGTGAACGCGTACAAGCTCGCCGCGCTGATCCCCGGCTCGCTGGCGCTGATCCTGTCCGACCACCTGCCGTGGGACGTCGTGTTCGCGCTCACCGGCGCGTTCATGCTGCCGGGCATCCTGATGACGCTCGTCGTGCGCGAGCCCGAAGTGATCGGCGCGCCGCCGCGCAACCTGCGCGACGCGATCGTTCTGCCGTTCCGCGAATTCATCCAGCGCGACGGCTGGGCCGGTGCGCTGCTCGTCATCGCGTTCATCTTCCTGTTCAAGATCGGCGACACGATGGCCACCACGCTGTCGACGTCGTTCTTCCTCGACATCGGCTTCTCGCGCACCGAGATCGGCATCGTCGCGAAGACCACCGCGCTCGTCGCGAGCGTCGCCGGCGGCATCATCGGCGGCGTCTGGCTCGTGAAGATCGGCATCGGTCGCGGGCTGTGGATCTTCGGCGCGCTGCAGATGGTGTCGACGCTCGGCTTCGCGTGGCTCGCGCAGCTCGGCCCCGGCTCGCCCGTGCTCGCGGTGCTCTACGACTTCACCGTGTCGACGAGCCATGCGATCGCGTCGGTGCTGTCGGTGTTCGGCATCGCGGTCACCCCGCAATTCAGCCCGATGACCGTTGCGCTCGCGCTCGTGTACGGCTTCGAAACCTTCACCACCGGCCTGACGATGGCCGCGTTCGTCGCGTACATCGCGAGCACGACCGACCCGCGCTATACGGCCACGCAGTTCGCGCTGTTCACGAGCCTCGCGTCGGTGCCGCGCACGCTCGCGTCGGCCGCGAGCGGCTTCATCGTCGCGAAGATCGGCTGGTTCGACTACTTCATCGTGTGCACCGCGCTCGCGATTCCCGGCATGCTGCTGCTGTTCAAGATCGCGCCGTGGAACGGGACCGCACGCAATGGCGAGGCCAGCCGTGCGCAGTAACGGCCTGCATCGCCTCGCGCGCGTGGCGGCTTCGTTGAGCGTCGGCGCCGCCGCGCTCACCGCGACGTGGGCGCACGCGTCCGACACCGCCGCGACTGCAGCGGGCTCCACGCCGGCTGCCGCACCCGCTATTCCGGCCGCGCCTGCGACTTCCGCCGCATCCGTCGCGCCGGCCACCGCCGAACCCGCGCAGCCGACCGGCGGCGCCGCGTCGGCGAAGGCTTATGCGCAGACATCGCAGCAGGTCCGCTACGGCGACGCCATTGCCTTCCGCACGCTGATCCCGTCGCCACTGCTCGAGCAGCTCACCGCGAACGAATACGCGCAGATCGTACAGGCGGCCGCCGACAGCAACCGCCTGCTGCCGGCGAACCAGCCGCGCGTGAAGCGCCTGCGCGCGATCGTCGCGAAGCTCGCGCCGTATTCGGTGAAATGGAACGACCGCGTGAAGAGCTGGGCGTGGGACGTCAACGCGATCCGCTCGCGCGACATTCGCCTGACCTGCCTGCCGGGCGGCAAGGTGCTCGTGTACGGCGGCCTGCTCGACCGCGTCCGCCTGAACGACGACGAGCTCGGCGTGCTGCTCGCGCACGGCATCGCGCATGCGCTGCGCGAACACGCGCGCAGCAACTTCAGCGCGACCTCGCAGACGTCGCTCCGCGCGGCCGCGTTGCCGCCGCTGTTCGGCGTCGGTGAGCCGCTGCCGCAGGCACTGAACCTCGGCGAACGCCTGCAGTCGCTCCACTACGACCCGACCGACGAGACCGAAGCCGACGTGATCGGCGGCGACATCGCCGCACGCGCGGGCTTCGATCCGCGCGCGGCGATCACGCTGTGGGACAAGCTCGCGGTCGCGACACGCGGGAACAAGGCGACGGGCTTCATCTATACGCACCCGTACAGCACCGCCCGCCGCCAGGATCTGCTGAACCGCCTCCCGGATCTCATGCCGCTGTACGCGAAGGCCGTGGGCAAGCGCGTCGACACACTGCCCGACTACGCGGGCATCAGCGCGCAGCGTCGCAAGGTCGTGCGACGCTGAGGATGCGGCAGCGCGACACGTCGCCTCCCCACGCGTGGCACTGCCGCTGCGCGCCGCCGTTCGCTCAGGTCGTCAGGTCGATCTCCGCCCGATCGCCGACCGGCCGCGCGCCGCTTTCGCGCATCCAGCGCACCTCGTCACCCGGACTGCGGCCGAACAGCCGCTTGAACTCGCGGCTGAACTGCGACGCGCTCGCATAGCCGACCCGCGCGGCCGCCGCGCCGGCGCCGATCCCGTCCTGCACCATCATCAGCCGCGCCTGGTGCAGGCGTGCCGCCTTCACGTACTGCATCGGCGACGTCGCCGTCACGTGCTTGAACTGCGCGTGGAACACCGCGAGGCTCATGCCGGCCTCGCGCGCGAGCGTCTCGACGTCGAGATCGGCCTTCAGGTCCGCATGGATGCGCCGCAGCGCCTTCGCGATGCGGCCGAAGTGATGCTGCTGGACGAGCGCCGCGCGGATCGCGTCGCCCTGCTCGCCCGTCAGCACCCGATACGCGATCTCGCGCATGATCGCGGGGCCCAGCACGCGCGTGTCGTGCGGCGACGCGAGCGCTTCGAGCAGTCGCAGCACGGCATCCGCCAGCGGCGCGTCGAGCGGCGTCGAATCAACGCCGAGCGGCTCGCTGACGGGCGCACCCAGCGTCTCGTCGAGCAGAATCGCGAGCTCGGCGATCACCGCGAGATCGACGCGGATCGAGATCGCGAGAAACGGCTCGTCATGGCTCGCGAAGGTCTCGCATTCGAACGGCAGCGGCACCGACAGCACGAGATACTGCTGCGCGTCGTACACGAACGAACGCTCGCCGAGATAGCCGAGCTTGCGCCCCTGGCACACGACGACGATGCTCGGCTCGTACAACACGGGCATGCGCGGCGCCGGACGGCTCACGCGGATGAAGCGCACGCCGTCGAGCGCCGCGAGCGTGTCGCCCTCGTTCGGCGCGAGGCGCGTATGCAGCTCGACCATGCGGCGCTGCACACGGTCGCCCGTGTCGGTGAAAAGGGGCTCGAAGCTCATCTGCGTGGTCCTGTCCGGCAAGAGAATCTGGCTCGCAATGTAGCACCTGGAACGTGTTTTGACGGCTGTTTGCACGCAGTTAGAGAGGAATAGGCAAATCTTCCAGACCTTCGGGTATTTCACTGCGGCGCCGCGCTCCTTACGATGACGTCCTGCCTCGCCGCATCGCCACATGATGCGACGGCAGTCTGTTTCGCCGGATGCTTTCCGGACAAGGAGCCCATCGCATGAGCACTACCTATGCCTACGCGGCGACCGATTCGCGCTCGCCGCTCGCCCCGTTCGAATTCCAGCGTCGCGCGCTGCGCGACCTCGACGTCCAGATCGACGTCCTCTACTGCGGCGTCTGCCACTCGGACCTGCACCAGGCCCGCAACGAATGGCGCAACACGATCTATCCGGTCGTGCCGGGCCATGAAATCGTCGGCCGCGTGACCGCGACCGGCCCGGACGTGACGCGCTTCAAGGTCGGCGAGCTGGTCGGCGTCGGCTGCCTCGTCGATTCGTGCCGCACCTGCACGAGCTGCGAAGAAGGCCTCGAGCAATATTGCGAGAACGGCTTCGTCGGCACCTACAACGGCCAGGATCGCGTGACGGGCGACATCACGTTCGGCGGCTATTCGACGCAGCTCGTCGTCGACGAGGCGTTCGTGCTGCGCGTGCCCGAGACGCTCGACCCGGCCGGCGCCGCGCCGCTGCTGTGCGCGGGGATCACGACCTACTCGCCGCTGCGGCAGTGGAATGTCGGCCCCGGCAAGAAGGTCGGCATCGTCGGGCTCGGCGGCCTCGGCCACATGGGCGTGAAGCTGGCGCGCGCGATGGGGGCGCACGTCGTGCTGTTCACCACGTCGCCGTCGAAGATCGAGGACGGCAAGCGGGTCGGCGCGCACGAAGTCGTGATCTCGAAGGACGAGGCGCAGATGAACGCGCACCTGAACAGCTTCGACTTCATCCTGAACACGGTCGCCGCGCAGCACGACCTGAACCCGTTCCTGCACCTGCTCAAGCGCGACGGCACGATGACGCTGGTCGGCGCGCCGGAGCACGACCATCCGTCGCCGCAGGTGTTCAACCTGATCTTCAAGCGCCGCCGCCTCGCGGGCTCGCTGATCGGCGGGATCGCGGAAACGCAGGAAATGCTCGACTTCTGCGCGGAGCACGGGATCACGTCGGATATCGAAACGATTCCGATGCAGCAGATCAACGCGGCCTACGAGCGGATGCTGAAGAGCGACGTGAAGTACCGGTTCGTGATCGACATGGCGTCGATCAAGCAATAAGCGCCGAAGGCGATACGCACGATCGCCGCCCCAAGCGAAACGGGCCGCATGTTCGACATGCGGCCCGTTTTTACATCCGGCTGCTGCGCGCGCGGCGCAGCGCGGAACGTCACTCGCGGAACATCACTTCTTGTAGTCGTAGTCCACCGTCAGCGGCGCATGGTCGCTGAACTTGATGTCCTTGAAGATCGACGTGCTTTTCGCGGTGCCGGCGATACCCGGCGTCGCGATCTGGTAATCGATCCGCCACCCGACGTTCTTCGCATACGCCTGGCCGCGGTTGCTCCACCACGTGTACTGCTCCGGGCGCTGATCGAGCGTGCGGAACACGTCGACATAGCCGACATCGTCGAACAGCTTCGTGAGCCATTCGCGCTCTTCCGGCAGGCAGCCCGAGTTCTTCTGGTTGCTCTTCCAGTTCTTGATGTCGATTTCCTTGTGGACGATGTTCACGTCGCCGCACAGGATTACCTCGCGCTTCTTCTTCAGCGCGGCGAGGTGCGGCATGAACTCGTCCATGAAGCGGTACTTCGCCTGCTGGCGCTCTTCGCCGCTCGAGCCGGACGGCACGTACACCGACACGACCGACAGCTTGCCGTAGCGCGCCTCGACATAGCGCCCTTCGGCATCGAATTCGCTGCTGCCGAAGCCGATGATCACGTCATCGGGCTCGCGGCGGCTGTACACGCCCGCGCCGCTGTAACCCTTCTTCTCGGCGTGGTGGAAATAGCTCTTGAAGCCGTGCGGCTCGACGAATTCGGCCGGAAGATCATCGGCCGAGACCTTGATTTCCTGCACGCACACGCAATCGGCGTTCTGTTCGCCGAGCCACTCGAAGAAGCCCTTCTTCGCGGCGGAGCGGATGCCGTTCAGGTTGGCGGTAATCACTCGCATCATGTCGGATTCCGTTCAGTTCGATGTTTTTCAGGGGGGCAGCTTAGCGGATCTTCACGCCTTCGAGCTCGGGCTTCGGCGGCGGGAATTCCAGCTTCATGTCGGTCATCGTGCGCAGCAGCAGCTCGGCGATCATCACGTTGCGGTGCGTCTTCGAGTTCGCCGGGATCACGTACCACGGCGCATGCTCGGCGGACGTCGCGGCGAGCGCGTCACGGTAGGCGGACTGGTACGCGTCCCAGTGCTTGCGCGCGTCGAGATCGGAGATGTCGAACTTCCAGTGCTTGGTCGGATCGTCGATGCGCGCCTGCAGCCGCGCGCGCTGCTCGTCCTTCGAGATGTGCAGGAAGCACTTGATGATCGTCGTGCCGTTCTCGACCAGCATCGTCTCGAAATCGCGGATCTGCCGGTAGCGGCGCTCGCATTCCTTCGTGTCGATCAGGTCGAGCACGCGCGGCACGAGCACGTCTTCATAGTGGCTGCGGTTGAAGATCGCGAGCTCGCCCGCGGCCGGCACCTGCGCATGCACGCGCCACAGGAAGTCGTGCGCGGCCTCGATCGGCGTGGGCGCCTTGAACGACACGACGCGCAGGCCGAGCGGATCGACCTCGCGGAACACCGCGCGCACGGTGCCGTCCTTGCCGCTGGTGTCCATCCCCTGCAGCACGAGCAGCACGCGCTTCTTCTGCTGCGTGTGCAGGCGCTCCTGCTGCACGTCGAGCTCGGTCGACACGGCCGACAGCCGCGCGCGGTCGTCGTCCTTCGAACCGGACGAGAACGGCTTCGCGGCCGGGTCGAACGCATCGAGCTTGAATGCTGCGGCTTCCTTCTCGCGCGTGCAGTACGGCACGCGGAAATCGTCGAGCGACGGTTGTTTCGCCATTCGTTCCTCCGTTGGACGCTGTGGTGCATACGATAACGCATCCACCAAAACGCAACGGGCCGCCCCGATCCGGTTCGGGGCGGCCCGTCGTCATGCGCGGTTCAGGCGCGCGGCCATGCTCAGCCGAGCTTCTTCTTCAGCAGCTCGTTGACCTGCTGCGGATTGGCCTTGCCCTTCGTCGCCTTCATTGCCTGGCCGATCAGCGCGTTGAACGCCTTTTCCTTGCCTGCACGGAATTCCTCGACCGACTTCGCGTTCGCCGCGAGCACTTCGTCGATGATCGCTTCCAGCGCGCCGGTGTCGGAGATCTGCTTCAGCCCCTTCGCGTCGATGATGCGGTCGGCCGCGCCTTCGTCGGTCGCCTTCTCGTCCCAGATCGTCGCGAAGATTTCCTTCGCGATCTTGTTCGAGATCGTGCCGTCGGCGATGCGCTGCAGCACGAGCGCGAGCTGCGCGGCCGAAACCGGAATCGCGTCGATCTCGATGCCGTCGCGGTTCAGCTGCGACGAAACGTCGCCCATCAGCCAGTTCGCGGCGATCTTCGCGTTCGCGGTGCCGGCCTTCGCGACCACGGCCTCGAAGTACGCGGCCATCGCCTTGCTCGACGTCAGCACGCCCGCGTCGTACGCGGACACGCCGTATTCGTCGGCGAAGCGCTGCTGCATCGCGGCCGGCAGCTCGGGCATCCCGGACTGCACGCGCTCGATCCAGTCCTGGCCGATCACGAGCGGCATCAGGTCGGGGTCGGGGAAGTAGCGGTAGTCGTGCGCGTCTTCCTTGCTGCGCATCGATTCAGTCTTGCGCTTGTCCGGATCGTAGAGGCGCGTTTCCTGCACGACTTCGCCGCCGTCCTCGATCAGCTCGATCTGGCGACGCACTTCGTAGTTGATCGCTTCCTCGAGGAACCGGAACGAGTTCAGGTTCTTGATTTCCGCGCGCGTGCCGAACTTCTCCTGGCCGACCGGACGCACCGACACGTTCGCATCGCAGCGGAACGAGCCTTCCTGCATGTTGCCGTCGCAGATACCGAGCCACACGACGAGCCCGTGCAGCGCCTTCGCATAGGCCACCGCCTCGGCCGCGCTGCGCATTTCCGGCTCGGTGACGATCTCGAGCAGCGGCGTGCCCGCGCGGTTCAGGTCGATCCCGGTCATCCCGGCGAAGTCTTCATGCAGCGACTTGCCCGCATCTTCCTCGAGGTGCGCACGGGTCAGGTTGACCGTCTTTTCGTACGCTTCCTTGCCGGCCTTTTCGTTGGCGGGCACCTGGATCGTGATCTGGCCGCCCTGCACGACCGGAATCTCGTACTGGCTGATCTGATATCCCTTCGGCAGATCGGGGTAGAAATAATTCTTGCGCGCGAAGATGCTGCGCGGCGCGATGGTCGAGCCGATCGCGAGGCCGAAGCGGATCGCGCGTTCGACCGCGCCGCGGTTCAGCACCGGCAGCACGCCCGGCAGCGCCAGGTCGACCGGGCAGGCCTGCGTGTTCGGCTCGGCGCCGAACTGCGTCGACGCGCCGGAGAAAATCTTCGAGACGGTCGACAGTTGCGCGTGCGTCTCGAGACCGATGACGACTTCCCATTGAGTAGCCATATGCTTACACCCCTGCCGGAACTTGCTTGTGCCAGTCGGTCGCGCGCTGGAACGCGTCGGCGACCTGCAGCATCCGGGCTTCGTTGAAATAGTTGCCGATGATCTGCAGGCCGACCGGGCGCTTCGCATTCGCGCCCGCGCCGAAGCCGCACGGCACGCTCATGCCGGGCAGGCCGGCGAGGCTCACCGACAGCGTGTAGATATCCGCGAGATACATCTGCACCGGATCGTCGCCCTTCGAGCCGAGATCCCATGCGACCGTCGGCGACGCCGGGCCCATGATCACGTCGCAGGACTTGAACGCTTCCTGGAAATCGTTCGCGATGATGCGGCGGATCTTCTGCGCCTGCAGGTAGTACGCGTCGTAGTAGCCGTGCGACAGCACGTACGTGCCGACCAGGATCCGGCGCTTCACTTCAGGCCCGAAGCCTTCCGCGCGCGACTTCTTGTACATGTCGAGCAGGTCGCCGTACTGCGCGGCGCGGTGGCCGAAGCGCACGCCGTCGAAACGCGACAGGTTCGACGACGCTTCCGCCGGCGCGATCACGTAGTACACGGGGATCGACAGTTCCGTCTTCGGCAGCGACACCGGCACGAGCGTCGCGCCGAGCGCTTCGTATTGCTTGAGCGCCGCGTCGATCGTCGCGCGCACGTCGTCGGCGAGGCCATCGCCGAAATACTCGTTCGGCAGGCCGATGCGCAGGCCGGCGAGCGGCTTGCCCGCGTCGTTGCCGGCCGCCCACGGCTGGCCGAGGTGGCGCGTGAAATCCTCGTCGTCGCGCTCGAGGCTCGTCGAGTCGCGCTCGTCGAAGCCGGCCATCGCATTCAGCAGCAGCGCGCAGTCGGACGCGCTCTGCGCCATCGGGCCGCCCTGGTCGAGCGACGACGCGAACGCGATCATCCCGTAGCGCGACACGCGGCCGTAGGTCGGCTTGATGCCGGTGACGCCCGCGAACGACGCGGGCTGGCGGATCGAGCCGCCGGTGTCGGTGCCGGTCGCGGCCGGCGCGAGGC
>NZ_JAAGPC010000129.1:0-24082 GCF_017104595.1 Burkholderia sp. Tr-20390
GCGACGCCCGCGGTTGCGGGCTGCGCACGGCTCACCGGCCGGGCCGGGGCCTGACGCGCGCCCCGGCAGTCCCGATCGGGCGTGCGGCCCGCGATCGCGTCGATCGCGTCTCTGGCACGAGGCGGCGGCAGCCGCCGAGGACGGGCGTCCGCGGCACTGGATCGGGAAGATCTCAGTGTGGGGCCCGACCGCAGGCAAGTCTGTCCCGAAAGTTTCGTGAAAGTGTGCCGATTTGTATGGGATTGTCGGAGTGTGTCGTACCGGGCGCGCCGTCAACCTGCCGCAACATCCGATCGGCCAGCGTTTCGACGATGGCGTGCCGCCCCGGTCGGCCCGGTTTCCCCGGCGGGTCGTGCGCGACAGATCGACGCGCCTCGCGCCCATGTCATCCCATGTCTCGATGATCGGCCGCCCGCCATCGGCACCGCGATCGCCGGTACGCGTGTGTTTGCGCGTGCTCGGCCGGAATAACCATGAATCGTCAGACGTCGTTCCATGTGAAATCGCAATGGACTCGCTATGAATTTATTGCGGATTATCACTTGCGTTTCACACCAGTCTATCTAGACTGATCAAGTCAAAACGGTCGAATGTGTCATTTTTTTAGGAGACGATCACAATGCGCCTCACCATTCGGATTAATGGCAGCGAATCGGCAACCCGGCACGCCTTCGCGGTACTGTGGGTCGACACCGACGAGGGCCTGTGGTCGCGCGAGGCACATCAAGGCATGGATCTTCCGACCTGGGGCAAGGTCCGCGACGTCGAGGGCGCAATGGCGCTCTGCGCGGCCGACAGCGGGAATGCCGTGTGCCAGTTGAAGGGACTGTCGTTCGATGCGACCCAGCGCGAACAGGGCCCCGCGGTACTCGCCGGCAATCACCCCGGCGCGTGGCGACTGCAGGCCGTCGATCGTTGCACGAGCGAGCCGGAATACCGGGAATTCATTTCCGTCGCCCGATAGAAATAATCGATGTAATTCGTCTGCGGTTTTCGGGTTTATTCCGGTTTCAGCGATATTCATTTCGATATTCAGCATTAACGGCGCCCCACTTCGGGGCGTTTTCATTTTCCGGTTTAAAGAAATAACCACGGACCGGTCAATTGATCGTGCATCGGGGGACCGGCCTCGATCCGTACCTGAAATCCCCCCGCCCCCCGTTCTGCACGTCGCGAATCACCCGAGTTTCATCGTCAGCGGCTTCGGGAAAATGTCGCTCCCCCCCTTTTTCACCCGGTGTCAGCGCGTCGATACCCGCTTTTTCTCGGGGCCGGAACATACTTTCCCCACACGGCGTTTACTCATTTATTACAATCGCATTATTCAGACTGACTCGCCGCCCTCGGGCGGCCCGACCCGGCCATTGCATGAGCGTGAAAAAGAAGACCCACCCCGCCGATCCGTACGCGGCCGCGACCAAGCATCCGATGCTTGCGTCGCGTCTGCCGATGTGGCGCTCGAAGCTGATCGTGATCATCGTGTTCCTCGCGTTCGCCGCGCTGATCGGCCGCGCCTTCTGGGTGCAGGTCGCGAACAAGGAGTTCTACGTCGGCCAGGGTCAGAAACGCTACCAGCGCACGATCGAGCTCGACGCGACGCGCGGGCGCATCGTCGACCGCAACGGCGCGATGCTTGCCGTCAGCCTGTCGACCTATGAAATCTGGGCGAACCCGAAGCAGGTCGCCGACACCGACTACCCGCAGATCTCGAAGCTGCTCGACATGCCGCTCGTCGAGGTCAAGCGGCGTCTCGGCAACGACAAGACGTTCGTGCTGCTCAAGCGGCAGGTCGACGCGGACACCGCGGGCAAGCTCGACAAGCTCGCGATCGACGGCGTCACGCAGATCGCCGATTCGAAGCGTTTCTACCCGGAAGGCGAATCGGCCGCTCACGTGGTCGGCTTCACGAACGTCGAGGACAAGGGGCAGGAAGGCGTCGAGCTCGCGGCGAATGCGCGCCTGGTGGGCACGTCCGGGCAGCGCGAGGTGATCCGCGACCGGCTCGGCCGCATCGTGTCGGATACGCGCCCGCTCGTCCCGGCGCAGCACGGCGCGACGATCGAACTGACGATCGACCGCCGCATCCAGCAGCTCGCGTTCAGCCAGCTCAAGGCGGCCGTGGTCGAGAACAACGCGGTGGCCGGCAGCGTCGTGGTGCTCGACGCGCAGAACGGCGAGATCCTCGCGCTCGCGAACTATCCGACCTTCGACCCGAACGATCGCGCGCGCCTCACCGGCCAGCAGTTGCGCAACCGCGCGGTGATCGACACGTTCGAGCCGGGCTCGACGATCAAGCCGCTCGTCGTCGCGCTGTCGATCGACGAGCGCAAGGTCACGCCGAACACGATCATCAACACGTCGCCGGGCACCTACAAGATCGGCCCGGCCGTGATCCACGACACGTCGAACCACGGGTCGCTGACGGTGTCGCAGGCACTGCAGAAGTCGAGCAACGTCGCGCTCGCGAAGCTCGCGCTGAACCTGCCTGCCGAAACGATCTGGAACAAATATCAGGAATACGGAATCGGCCGCGCACCGGAACTCACGTTCCCGGGCGTCGCGTCGGGCCGGCTGCGCGGCTACAAGCGCTGGCGACCGATCGAGCAGGCGACGATGGCTTACGGCTACGGCCTGTCGATGTCGCTGCTGCAGATCGCGCAGACCTACACGGCCTACGCCGGCGACGGCACGCTGCACCCGGTGTCGCTGCTGAAGAACGGCACCGACCAGCAGACGATCGACGCGCATCGCGGCCACCGCGTGACGTCGCCGCAAACAGCCGCGGCGATCCGCTCGATGCTCGAAATGGCGGTCGGCGAAGGCGGCACGGGGCGCCGCGCGCGCGTCGACGGCTACCGGATCGGCGGCAAGACGGGTACCGCGCGCAAGCAGGTCGGCGCGACCTATGCGAAGGGCAAGTACCGCGCGCTGTTCGCCGGGATGGCGCCGATGAGCAACCCGCGCCTGATCGTCGCGGTGATGATCGACGAGCCGCGCGGCAAGGGCTACTACGGCGGCACGGTGGCCGGCCCGGTGTTCGCGTCGGTCACGAGCGGCTCGCTGCAGCTGCTCGGCGTGCCGCCCGACGCGCCGGTCGAGCCCGAGAAGACGCCGCCGGCGAAGGCCGTTGCGCCGCAAAAAACGGTGGCTGCACCGAAAGCGTCGGCGACGCAGGCCAAGACAGCCGCTGCGCCGAAAACCGCCGCATCGCTGAAGACCGCCTCGCCATCGAGCGCGCCGGCGCAGGCAAACACGGCGGCGGGTTGATCGGCGCAGCCCGCGCGACGCGCCGCCGTCCCGGCGCGCGCGTCACGCTCCGACGGCCTCGTCGCCGCCTCAAACCTCCCCGTCATCGGGCACCGCCTCACTTTCCAGGAACGCCGCGCATCATTTGAGCGTTCCGGCCGCTACCCCCTGCCATTTTTTCGCGCCTCGGCCCGCCCGGGCCGCCGCGCCCTGCCCGGTACGCGGCACGCTGCCGCGCGCCGTCAATGCGAAGCCGCGACGGCCGGCTTCGTCATCCTGCCGAGCACGTGCTCGGTCATCCCGCGCGCGAGTTCGGTCTCGCCCATGAACACGGTGCCGATCCCCTCGCTCGACAGCAGCGCGGCCTCGTCGCCGCTGTTCGTGCACAGCACGACCTCGAGCGCCGGATTCAAGGTGCGCGAGATCTCGACGATCTGCCGCACGTCGAACACATCGGGCAGCGTGACGACCAGCATCCCGGCGCGTGCGATGTGCGCCTGCACGAGCACGATCGGCTCGATCGCGTCGCCCGACACGGCCGCGACACCGTCCTCACGCAGTTTCTCGACGAGCTCGCGATTCTGCTCGACGACGACATACGCGATGCCGCGCTCGTCCAGCGCGTGCGCGATTCGGGTACCGACCTTGCCATAGCCGACGATCACGACCTGCCCGGTCAGGTGCGTCTGCGGCGTCGACATCGGCAGCGCGGCGAGCGGATCGTCGCGGGCCTCGAGCTTGCGCGCGAACGCCGAATGCTTGCGAATCCACGCGAGCGCCGGATCGATCATCGCGAACAGCAGCGTGTTCATCGCGATCGAGATCAGCGCGACGGCCAGAATCAGGCTCTGCCCCTCGGCCGACAGCAGCCCGAGCGCACGGCCGAGCCCGGCGAGGATGAACGAGAACTCGCCGATCTGCGCGAGCCCCGCGCCGACCGTCAGCGCGGTATTCAGCGGGTAGCGGAACGCGATCACGAGCGCGACTGCCGCGAGCGTCTTGCCGATCACCACGATCGCCGCGACCTCGATCACGTGCAGCGGCTCCGCGAGCAGGATCTTCGGGTCGAACAGCATCCCGACCGAAATGAAGAACAGCACCGAGAACGCATCGCGCAGCGGCAGCGTCTCGTCGGCCGCGCGCCGGCTGAATTCCGACTCGCGCATCATCATCCCGGCGAAGAACGCGCCGAGCGCGAACGACACGTCGAACAGCTTCGCCGCGCCGAACGCGATGCCGACCGCGGCCGCGATCATGCACAGCGTGAACAGCTCGCGCGAGCCGGTGCGCGCGACGAGCCACAGAATGCGCGGAAACACGCGCTTGCCGACCACCAGCATCAGCGCGATGAACGCCGCGACCTTCAGCATCGTGACACCGAGCGTGCCCCACACGCTGCCGCCGGCCGCCTGCGCGTCGCCGGGCGGCGTGCCGCCGAGCAGCCCCGCGACGGGTGGCAGCAGCACCAGCACGAGCACCATCACGAGATCCTCGACGACGAGCCAGCCGACCGCGATGCGCCCGTTGACCGTCTCGACCAGCCCGCGCCCTTCGAGCGCTCGCAGCAGCACCACCGTGCTCGCGACCGACAGCGCGAGCCCGAACACGAGCGCCGCGCCGACGCTCCAGCCCCAGGTGAGCGCGAGCCCGCCGCCGAGCAGCGTGGCCACCGTAATCTGGACGATCGCGCCCGGCAGCGCGATCTTGCGCACCGCGAGCAGATCGCCGAGCGAGAAATGCAGGCCGACGCCGAACATCAGCAGCATCACGCCGACTTCGGCGAGCTGCTGTGCGAGCGACAGGTCGCCGACGAAGCCGGGCGTGCCGGGGCCGATCACGATCCCGGCAAGCAGATAGCCGACGAGCGGCGGCATTTTCAACAGCGACGCGAAATAACCGAAGACCATCGCGAGACCGAAACCGGCCGCGAGCAACGCAATCAGGCTGACGTCATGAGGCATCCCCCCTCCCGAAGTTCTTGTAACTATTTAGTAAGGTTCAAGAACGAAAGGATAAGGGATGAGGCGGAAAAATGGCGCGCCGCCGCGAAAATTTCACGCATCGGCGCGCCTTTGCGGGGTGCAACCCCCGGCGAAACAAAAGGCGCCGCGCGGAAACGGCGGCGCCTTGAAGCACATCCGACAGGCGGGGCCGGCGCCCCGCCGCCCCGTCAGCGCGACGCTTGCGGGAACCGCGCGCCCGGCGGCGGTTCGGGCCGGGTCGACGGCACGCTCTTGCGCACCTTCGCGACCTGCGCGGCCGTCACGGCAGCCCCCGTGTTGCCCCAGCTCGTGCGCACGAAGTTGGACACGTCCGCGACTTCCTGGTCCGACAGGCGCCAGCCGAACGGCGGCATCGTGAACGTCGACGGCGCGGTGCGCGTGCCCTGCAGTGCGCTGCCTTCCAGCACGACGTGGATCAGCGAGGTCGGATCGTCGCCCTGCACGACCGGGTTGCCGGCGAGCGCCGGAAACACGCGCGTGTAGCCGTGGCCGTCGCTGCGGTGGCACGCCATGCAGTTGTCGCGATAGACGGCCGCGCCCGGCTTGCTCGCGTCGCCGGTCTGCAGCGCCTTCGCGGCGGCCGCGTCGTACACGTGCGGCTGCTCGCCCTGCACGCGCGGCGGCAGCGTCTTCAGGTAGCGCGCGATCGCGTTCAGATCGTCGTCGGTCATGTGCTGCATGCTGTGGCCGACCACGTCCGTCATCCCGCCGAACGCGGCCGTGCGCAGCGTGCGGCCCGTCTTCAGGAACTGCACGATCTCGGTTTCCGTCCACGTGCCGAGGCCCGTGCGCGGTTCGCCGCGCAGGCTCGTCGGCACCCAGCCGTCGATCGCCGCGCCGCCGGCCAGGAAGTCCGGGCCGTCCGCGTCGGTCAGCCCGCGCTCCTGCATGGTCGGCGCGCGCGGCGTATGGCACGCGCCGCAGTGGCCGAGACCCTGCACGAGATACGCCCCGCGCGCGACCACCGGATCGGTGTACGGCGCCGCGTCGAACGGCTTCGGCGTCGGCGCGAACATCTTGCGCCAGATTCCGAGCGGCCAGCGCATCGACAGCGGCCACACGATGTCGACCGCGCGGTTCTCGTGCTCGACGGGCGCGACGCCGTGCATGAAGTACGCGTACAGCGCCTTCATGTCGTCGTCGGTCAGGCGCGCGTAGGACGGGAACGGCATCGCCGGATACATCGTGTCGCCGTTCTTGCGCACGCCTTCGCGCACCGCGCGCGTGAAGTCCTCGACGGTCCAGCCGCCCAGGCCCGTTTTCGGATCCGGCGTGATGTTCGTCGAGTAGATCCCGCCGATCGGCGTGTCGAATTTCAGCCCGCCCGCGAACGGCTTGCCGCCGCTCGCGGTGTGGCACGCGATACAGTCGCCTGCCCGCGCGAGATATTCGCCGCGCTTGATCAGGGCCGCGTCGGCGGATTGGGCCGCGGGTGCGGCCGCCGGGCCGGAAGCCGCCGCGGGAGTTGCCGGCTGCGCGAACGCCGTCGAGCCGGCGAAGCCGAACGCGGCCCAGGCCGCACCGGCCGCCAGCGCGCGCGACATCCGGCGCGTGACGTTGTGGTTCATCGTCCTCTTCATGCGGTCACCAGCGGGGCGGGATTTTTCAGGTATTGCTCGCGGATCGCACGTGCCGACCAGTAGGCCAGCGCCGCGATGATCCCGGTCGGGTTGTAGCCGATGCCCTGCGGCAGCGCCGATGCGCCCATCACGAACACGTTGTGCACGTCCCAGCACTGCAGGTAGCGGTTCAGCACGCTCGTCTTCGGGTCGGTGCCCATGATCGCGCCGCCGACGAGGTGAGTCGTCTGGTACGCGCGCGAATCGAAGTGCTTGCCGAACTCGCGCGTCGACACGCTGATCGCCTTCGGCCCCATCGCCTCCGCGATCTTCTTCATCTGCCCGGTCACGTACTGCGCCATCTTGATGTCGTTGTCCTTCCAGTCGAACGTCATCCGCAACAGCGGCTGGCCGTACGAATCGCGATAGGTCGGATCGAGGTCGAGATACACGTCGCGGTACGACATGTTGGTGCCGTGCGCGTCCATCGAGATCGTGTGCGCGTAGTTGTCCTTCACCGCCTTCTTCCACGCCGAACCCCACTGCGGCGTACCGGGCGGCGTCGCGATGCCGCTGATCGGCTTCACGCCGGCCTGGTTCACCCACAGCGGCGAGCCGCCGACGAAGCCGAGCGGGCCGTGGTCGAAGTTGTCCGCGTTGAAATCGTCCACCGCGACGCCGTTGCCGCCTGCGCCGATGAACGGATTCGTGTAGGTATCCTTGTCGAAGAACGCCTTGATCGTCGACAGGTTCTGGTACGCGAAATTGCGGCCCACGACGCCTTCGCCCGAGATCGGATCGTACGGCTTGCCGATGCCCGACAGCAGCAGCAGGTGCACGTTGTGGTACTGGAACGCGGCCACGATCACGAGATCGGCCGGCTGGTGCACTTCACGCCCGGCCGGGTCGACGTAGGTCACGCCCGTGGCGCGCTTCTTCGTATCGTCGAGGTCGACGCGCAGCACGTGGCACTTCGAGCGCAGCTCGAAGTTCGGCGCCTGCTTCAGCGCGGGCAGGATGTTCAGGTTCGGCGACGCCTTCGAGTACATGTAGCACGCGTAGCCGCTGCAGTAGCCGCAGAAGTTGCACGGGCCCATCTGCACACCGTACGGGTTCGTGTACGGCCCCGACGTGTTCGCCGACGGCAGCCGGTACGGATGCAGGCCGAGCGACTTCGCTGCATCGGAGAAGCGCTGCGCCGAATAGGTATTGAGCTGTGCCGGCAGCGGGAAGTTGTCGCTGCGGTTCGCCTCGAACACGTTGCCGTCGCCGACCACCTTGCCGCCGACCTTGTACGCCTGCCCCGACGTGCCGAACACCTTCTCGGCGAAGTCGAAATGCGGTTCGAGCTCCTCGTAGGTCACGCCCGTGTCCTGGATCGTCATCCCTTCGGGGATGAACTTCTTGCCGTAGCGCTCTTCATAGTGGCTGCGCAGGCGCAGCTCTTCCGGCGTGATCCGGAAATGCACGCCCGACCAGTGCAGCCCCGCGCCGCCCACGCCTTCGCCCGGCAGGAACGCAGCGAGCTGCCGGTACGGCAGCGCGGTGTCCTGCAGGCCGTGGCGGATCGACACGGTCGTCTTCGACAGGTCGAGGAACAGCTTCTTGCGGATGTTGTAGGTCAGCTCGTCGATCGTGTTCGGATACGCGCCGTCCGGATAGGTGTCGCGATACTCGCCACGCTCGAGCGCGACGACGTTCAGGCCCGCTTCGGTCAGTTCCTTCGCGAGAATCGCGCCGGTCCAGCCGAAGCCGACGATCACCGCATCGACATGCGGTTTTTTCTCTGCGGCCATCAGCTGCGCTCCCCGTTGATCGAGACGGGGCCGTACGGATACGACTTGCCGTTCTGGTTGACGAAATCCATGAAGTCCGCGCGCGCGCCCGGAAAGCCGATCATCTTCCACGCCGCCATGTCGTGATTGCCGCCATGCACCGGATCGCAGAAGTAACCTTCGCGCGTGTTCTGCAGCAACTGGCCGAAGAACACGCCGGGCGGCACGTCGTCGATCTGCGCGCCGCCCTTCTCCAGCGCGCCGAGCACGGTGTCGCGCGTCGGCGCGTCGAGATCCGCGAACGCCTTGCCGTGAGTCTTCTCGCAATATCGGTTGACCGCCGCGATACCGAGCCGGTAGATGTCGCGCGGCACCAGCTTCAGCTGGTAGCCGAGCTCGGGCACGCCTTGCTGGAACGGCCCCTGCATGTACCAGGTGGCGCCGTGCGCATACGGCGTCTCCATCTGGCGGTCGATGAATTCGGGCACGCCCGATTCGAGCGCACCGGGCCCTTCGGCGTCGGCCGGAATCAGCCGGTCGACGGCGGCCTGGACGAACGCCCATTCCTTCGCATCGAAGAAGGTCGGCTTGTATGGCGCGCGTTCGGCACTGGCCGATGCACCGGGCGCGTTGCCGGTCGTCGCGGAAGGCGACGACGAGCGCAGGTCGCAGCCGGCGACCGACGCGATCGGCACGAGCGCGACCGACGTGCGCAGGAAACGGCGGCGCGAGTTGGGTTTGTCAGGTGGCGTGGACATGGTCGGATGTTGATCGTTGGGGATCGGGACCCGGACGCGCGCACTCCGCATGCGGCATGTCCGGCATGGCAGCCATGCCGCATGCGGCTGGCCGTCCTGTTCTTTCGTCTGTTGCGAACAACCTCGCTGCAGGCGCCGCCCGTGCCATGCACGGCAGCGCCTTCATGCAGCCGCGCATCGCGCCAATTCAGGTTGCGCTGCACGGATCGGCTTCTTCGCGAGCCTTATCGTCTGACAAATACCGGCATCTGCCCGCATCTGCCCCTCATCGCTCATGACCCTCATTCAACTTAGACGCCGCGTTTGCCGACAGCAAGCGCAACGTGCACGACCCTCTTTCGGGCCCGGCGACAAGTGCCGCGAATTATAAATGGAACCGGTTCCATTGAGTGTCGTATCAGTGCAATTCAATGCATCGAAAATCGCAACAATTGAAAAATCCGGGAGTCGGAATCGACAAGGATCGCGGGAATACCGACTGACGCGGGCGTCAGGTAGACGATTGTTGTGTGGCGCGCTGCGCCGAAGGCTGTCTCTTTCCTGCTACGCGGGGTACCGAGGCGTGCTTTTTTGCACGGTGCTCTGGTAGCCTCCGCGTCTCATGAAACCACACAAGAAGAATGAACTGCCGGCGACCGACGCGACCGGCATCAGCCGATATCTCAGCTACCTGCTGCGCCACGCGCCGCAGTCGATCGGGCTGCAACTCGACCCGGAGGGCTGGGCCGACATCGACGCACTGCTTTCCGGCGCTGCTCGCCAGGGGCACCACCTCGATCGTGCGACGCTCGAAACCGTCTGCGCGACCAACGACAAGCAACGCTTCGCCCTCTCCGACGACGGCCGTCGCATCCGTGCGGTGCAAGGCCATTCGACGCCCGCCGTGCAGCGCCGCTATCCCACCGCGCAGCCGCCCGAGCGCCTGTATCACGGCACGGCGACGCGCTTCCTGGATTCGATTCGGGAGCAAGGGCTGAAACCCGGCGCCCGTCATCACGTGCATCTGTCGCCGGACATCCGGACGGCGCTGGCCGTCGGCACACGCTACGGCGTGCCCGTGATACTCGAGGTCGATGCGCAGCGCATGCATCGGCAAGGCCACACGTTCTTCGTCGCGGAAAACGGCGTATGGCTGACCGACACCGTGCCGGCGGCATTCCTCAAAGAGATGGACGGGCCCGCGCGCTGAGACGCGCGCTCACCACGGCCAGAACATCGACGCGATGGACAGCGCCAGCGCCGCGCAAAGCGGCGAGTAATACAGCGTGTCCATGCGTGCGAAACGCGAGCCGCGAATCCGCTTGAAGAAGCCGACGTAACGGAAATCGCCGACGGCCCGCACCGCGAAGATCAGTGCGAACGCAACGACCGCGAACGAGATCGTGCCGGGATACGCGTTCGGCCCCAGCCAGCCGGCACGCGTGGCAACCATGCACGCGCCGCCCAGCAACGCCACCGCGACCGCAAGCGTGCCGACGGCGGTCGGCCGCAATAGCGGCTCGCCGTCCTGCTCCGGAATGGCGGCCCCCTTGCCGCGCCGCCCGCCCAACGCCCAATAGACGTGAACGAGCGCGATCGCGCAAAGCGTCGGCACGCTGAAATACGCTCCGGTCATGTTGGTCAGTGCCCTCGTGTCGTTGTCTCGTTATCGCGATGTGTTGGCGGCAACGTTCCGGCGCGCGGCCCCGGTCCGCGCCACACGTGACGATACCGAAACCCGGCACCACGTGCATTGCGACCTCCGGTCGCAACCTGCCACCCGCCACCCGCGCCAGCGCATGTTGCGATGCAGTGCGCACGCCGGCGCACGCGGTCCGGCCGCTTGACTTCCCTCCGCGCACCACTACCCTGATATTCCAGTACTGCGCCGATACGCCTTCGCGCGATCGGCCGCACGTGCATCGTTTGCCGCATGGCGCACCTGCACGACAACGATAACGAAGGCCATGGAGGCGACTCATGCTGATCGGTGTGCCGAAAGAGATCAAGAACCACGAATATCGCGTGGGCCTCACGCCGGCCGGCGCGCGCGAACTGACGCGGCACGGCCATCACGTATTGGTGCAGCGCGGCGCGGGCACGGCGATCGGCCTGCTCGACAACGACTACACGGCCGCGGGCGCAGCGCTCTGCGACGGCGCCGACGAAGTCTTCGCGCGCGCCGACATGATCATCAAGGTCAAGGAGCCGCAGCCGGCGGAATGCGCGATGCTGCGGCGCGGCCAGATCCTCTACACGTACCTGCATCTCGCACCCGATCCCGACCAGGCGGCCGCGCTCGTGAAGTCCGGCGCCGTCTGCATCGCGTACGAAACCGTGACGGGCCCCGGTGGCGGCCTGCCGCTGCTCGCGCCGATGAGCGAGGTGGCCGGGCGCATGTCGATCCAGGTCGCGGCGACCCACCTCGAAAGCCCGCGCGGCGGGCGTGGCCTGCTGATGGCCGGGGTGCCCGGCGTGCCGGCCGCGCACGTCGTCGTGCTCGGCGCGGGCGTGGTGGGCACCGGCGCACTGCAGATGGCGGTCGGCCTCGGCGCGCGCGTCACCGTGCTCGACACCAACGTGAACCGGCTGCGCCAGCTCGACCTCGTCTTCGCCAACCGGATCGCGACCGTCTGCTCGAATGCACACACGATCGACGAAGCCGTGCGCGATGCCGACGTCGTGATCGGCGCCGTGCTCGTGCCGGGCGCATCGGCGCCGCGGCTCGTCACGCGCGACATGATCGCGACGATGCGCACGGGAGCGGTCGTCGTCGACGTCGCGATCGACCAGGGCGGCTGCTTCGAGACCTCGCATGCGACGACGCACGCGGACCCGACCTTCGTCGTCGACGGCGTCGTGCACTACTGCGTCGCGAACATGCCCGGCGCAGTCGCGCGCACGTCGACCTTCGCGCTGAACAACGCGACCCTCACCCATGCGCTCGCGCTCGCCGACAAGGGCTGGAAGCAGGCGATGACCGACGATCCGCATCTGCGCGCGGGCCTGAACGTATGCGACGGACACATCACGTACGAAGCCGTCGCACTCGCGCTCGGCCTGCCCTATGTGCCGGCGGCCGGCCTACTGGCATGACGTGACCGCATTCATGACCGGCCAGCCGCTGACGGCACGCGCCGCCGGCTGCGTTCACGCGCCCTTCGCGCCGCCGCCGCGCTTCGACGCGCCGCCCGCTCCCATCGTGCGTGCAAGCAGCGGCCTCAATTGCGCGAGCGTGCGCGTGTTCAGCACGTCGGGCCGCGTGAGCCAGCCCCGTCGCGCCTGATCGACGCCGTACGCCAGATTGTCGAGTTCGTCCGCACTGCACGCATCCGAGCCGATCGCCACCGGCACGCCGGCCTTCGCGGCCTCGCGGCACCAGACATCCGGCAGGTCGAGCCGCCGCGGCTGCGCATCGAGTTCGGCGAAGCAACCGCGCGCCGCGGCGTGCGCGATCACGCGCGGCACATCGAGTTCGCATGCGTCGCGCTCGCCGAGCACGCGGCCCGTCGGGTGCGCGAGAATCGTGAAATGCGGATGGTCCATCGCGCGCAGCATGCGCGCGGTCTGTGCGTCGCGCGACAGCTCGAAGCCGTCGCGTACCGCGCCGACCACGAGATCGAGCCGGCCGAGCATCGCATCGGGCACGTCGAGGCTGCCATCGTCGCGAATGCCGGCCTCCACGCCCTTGAGCAGCACGAGATCGTCGAACGACGCGTTGAGACGATCGATCTCGTCGAGCTGCCGGGCAAGCCAGTCGAAGTCGCTGCGGCTGCCGCCGGCATGCGGCGCCCGGTCGGTGATGGCCAGGTACGCGAACCCGCGTGCGCGTGCCGCATCGGCCATCGCACGCAGGCTGTCGCGGCCGGCCGACGCGTCGGTATGCGCGTGCAGGTCGCCGCGTACGTGCTTGCGCTCGACCAGTGCCGGCAGCGTGCCCGCGCGCGCGGCGTCGATCTCGCCGCGATCCTCGCGCAACTCGGGCGGCACGTCGTGCAACCCGATCGCCGCATAGACCGACGCCTCGGTCGCGCCGGCAATCCGTTCGTCGCCGCGAAACACGCCGTACTCGTTGATCTTCAGCCCGCCGGCCTGCGCGATCCTGCGCAACGCGATGTTGTGCGCTTTCGATCCGGTGAAATAGACGAGCGCCGCGCCGAACGCATCGGCATCGACGACCCGCAGGTCGACCTGCAACCCGCTGGCGAGCACGACGCTCGACTTCGTCTTGCCATGCGCGAGCACGCGCGCGACCTCGCCATGGCCGACGAACGCGTCGGCGACGGCCACCGGATCACGTGCGGTGACGAGGATGTCGAGATCGCCGACCGTCTCGCGGCGGCGGCGAAAGCTGCCGGCCGGCACGGCGTTGCCGACGCCCGCGATCGCGCGCAGGCGTTCGAGCAGCGGCTGCAGCGCGTGCACCGCATCCGGCAGCAGGAAGCGTTGAGGTTCACGCTTCAGCCGGTCGTCGATCGCTTCGAGCAGATGCGCTTCGGTTTTCGCGCCGAAGCCCGGCAACTCGCGCACGTGCCCGCTCTTCGCTTCCGCGCGAAGCTGCTCGAGCGAGTCGACGTGCAGTGCGTCATGGAGCGCCTTCACACGCTTCGCGCCGAGCCCCGGCACGTCGAGCAGCTCGACGATCGCGCCCGGCAACGCGTGACGCAGCGTTTGCTGCAGTTCGCAGGTGCCGGTCGCGGCAATCTCGCGCAGCTTCGACGCGAGATCGGGCCCGATCGACGGAATCTTCCCGAGATCGTCGCCGTTCGCGATCATCGTCGGGATATCGCGCCCGTAGTCGGCAATCGTCCGTGCTGCGTTGCGATAGGCACGCACCCGGAACGGATTGGCGCCCTGGATCTCGAGCATGTCGGCGATCTCGGCGAACACGGCCGCACACTCGGCATTGTGGATCGGCATGATCGGCGTGGCTCCCTTCCACGTGGATGGCGCCGCGCGTGCGCGACGGCGTCTGCCCGCCCGGCGCCGCATGCTGACGCCGCCGGGCGCCCGTTCATCATCGTACGCCGGCCGCGCCGCGCGTGCAGCGCCGTGATGGCGACGATGACAGCGTCAGAGGGAGGCGCGCGGCGTCGTGGCGTAGTGCCGCTCGTAGATCGACTGGCAATGCGTGCAGCGTTCGGCGGCCGGGCGCGCCAGCAGGCGCTCGTAGCCGACCGAGCCGTCGCAGTCGATGCACTCGCCGTAGCTGCCGTCGCGCATCCGCTGCTGGGCGCGGCCGATCGCGCGCAGCTCGGTCAGTTTCATGCCGATCAACGCATGATCGACGTCGACGAACAGATCCGCATTGGCCTCGTCGCCCTCGTCCGGCGCCGCGCCGGCGAGGTCCGCGTAAGACTCCGACGCGCGCTGGTCTTCGCTCGCGCGGATCTCCGCACGCAACGTCTGCTCGCTCTCGTTCAGCCGCTGTTTCAGCGTCTGCCGTTGTTGTGGGTCGAGCGACATGGCCGTCTCTCCTGTTCCGGGTTCCGCGCGGAGCATGGCGGCGCGCGGTGTCGCGCCGGTGCGCGGCGGGCCGGCGTCACCGCCTGCCACCGTGTCCGGATGGGCGCGCGGCAGCATGACGTGCCGAACGCATTCGACGCAGGATAAACCCATTGAACACGCGTGTGTTGACCGGAATCAGCGTGCACTGCAGCACTCGCCCTACGCGCGCCGGAACTGGGGACGGACGCGAAATCGCGACAGCGTCGAATGCGCCTGTCGCAGACGCCGCCGGGATCGCCCACCCAGCGCGCAACGTTGCGTCATCGCACGTCAAGCATCGGCACGGACGATGTCGAGCAACGTGCGCGCCGAGCGCTGCCAGCTGTACCGGTGTGCGTGCTCGCGACCCAGCGTGCGCAGCCGTGCCCGCAGTTCGGGATCGTCCATCACGCGGGCGATCGCCGCGGCGATATCCGGCGGTGAATATGCGTCGCAAAACAGCGCTGCACCGCCGCAGACTTCCGGAAGCGCCCCTTCGTGCGACACGATGACCGGGCAGCCGCACCGCATCGCCTCGAGCGGCGGCAACCCGAATCCTTCGTAGAGCGACGGAAACACGAAGCAGCCCGCGTGCTCGTACAGCGCCTTCAGCTCGCCGTCGGTCACGTAACCGGCCCATGTGACGTACGGATCGTCTTCGCGCAGGCCCGCCGCCCGCGCGCCGAAGACCTTCGCGTTGGCGCCCCCCGCGATCACGAAGCGCAACGTCGGGTGCGACTCGCGCATCAGCGCCACCGCGGCCAGTGCGCGCACGAGATTCTTGCCGGGCGCGAGCGACCCGACGAACAGCACGTAGCGGTCCGTCTCGAGATTCAGGCGGGACAGCACGCCGGGATCGGCATCGATGCGGTCGATATGATCGACCGCCCCCGGCACGACCGACAGGCGTGCAGGCGGCACGCCAAGCCGAGCGGCCAGCCGCGCCCGCGAAAAATGCGAGACCGTCACGATATGGCGCGCACGTCGCTTCATGATCGCGAACGCGAAGCGGTACCAGAGGCGGAATGCCATCGAATAGCCGGCCGGCAGATCGAAAATCGCCGCGTCATGAATCATCAGCAGTTGATCGCGCTTGACCAGCGGGCCAATGTTGCAAAGGCTCAGCAAGGTCCGGCCGCGCGTCGTGCGCGGCAGCGTCCATTGTTCCCACAGCGTGCCGTGCCGGCGCCCGGACGTCTGCGATCGCGCACCGGCCGGCATGGCCGCCGGATCGTGATCGGACGGCACGACGAGCGACGGTGCCTCGTCGGCGCTCGCGATCCGCGCGAGTTCGGCCGTCAGCTCGTATGCCACGCGCTGAACGCCCGTCATGCGCTGCGCGGTGAATTTCCCGTTGATTGCGAGCCGGCACGCCCGCGCGGTATACGCGGCCGTGCCGGTGCCCCGCTCCGCGCGCGCTTCCTGCAATACCGGTGCGCTTCGCTCTCGAATCGACGTTGACATGATCGTGACCATTCCGATGGCTGCGGCGCGCCTTCGCGCCGCCGGACACCCCGTTACGCGGGATGCTGCTGTGCCGTCAGTGTGTCCGTCATCCGCGCGCCGGTCGGTACGTTCGATCGCACAACGCGCTGCTTCCCAGATGATTCGCGATCCTTAGAATGCGTTGCGTCCGATGAAGCCGCGCACGACCGTCAACAGGATGATCTTCATGTCGAACCAGAAGCTCCAGTTCTGCATGTAGAACAGATCGAATTTCACGCGCGCTTCCATCGCCTCGACCTTGCGCGTCTCGCCGCGATAGCCGTTCACCTGCGCCCAACCGGTGATGCCGGGCCGTACGCGGTAGCGGTACATGTAGCAGTCGATCAGTTGCCGGTAGAGGTCGTCGTGCTCGATCGCATGGGGGCGTGGGCCGACGACCGACATCTGCCCGAACAGCACGTTGAAGAACTGCGGCAGTTCGTCGAGCGACGTACGCCGCAGGAACGCGCCGACGCGCGTGATCCGCGAATCGTTGCGCGACGCCTGGCGCACGACGCCCGGTTGGACACGATGCACGCGCATGGTCCGGAACTTGAGTATGTCGAACTCCCGGCCGTCGACACCCTTGCGGCGCTGCCTGAACAGCACGGGCCCCGGCGACGACAGCTTGACCGCGATCGCCAGCACCGACAGCAGCGGCAGCAACGGAATCAGCACGCCGAATGCGAACAGCCGGTCGAACGCGAACTTCGCCCACAGCTCCGGCGCCGAGCGTGGCGTGGTCGCGAGGTTGATGGCCGGCATGCCGAGCACGTCGGTCGCCGAGCGATCGACCACCGCCATCTGCCGCACGTCGGGCAACAGCCGCAGCTCCACGAACTCGTCGCGCAACTCGCGGACGATGCGCTGGATCCGCCACTCGTGCGACATCGGCAGCGTGAGCCAGACCTCGTCGATCTCGCCGCTTCGAATCAGGTCGCGCAACGCGTTCCAGTCGTCGATCACCGGCACGCCGCCGATGCCGCCTGAGGCAGCCTGGGCGTCGTCGTCGAATACACACGCCGCCACGAAAGGCCCCTGTGGCGCCAGCTGCATCCGCTCGACCGCGACACGCCCGTACGCCGTTGCGCCCACCACCGCGACGCGCCGCTGCCGCGCGCGCGGGTCGTCACGCGTCAGCGCGAGCGCCAGCAGCGCGGCACGGCCGAGCAGCAACGCGGCATCGCCGGCCAGCACCGTGCGCACGATCCAGTGCGTCGTGATCGTGCCGCCGCGATTCATGATCCACATCGCGGCAGTCACCGTCAGCACGCTCGCGCAGACGAGCGCCACCACCGTCTGCGTCAGTGCATGCGTGCCGCCTTGCGGCGCCATGCTGCCGCGCACGGTGCGCAGGTAGCGCGGCAGCAAGGCCACGGTCAGCACGCACAGCAGCGCGATCGCGCCGCGCTGCGCGTCGGACAGCGCGCGCCACGCAAGGCCCGATGCCGCCTGCGCGGCAAGCGCGCCTGCCAGCACGAGCACGGCGTCGGTAACTGCGATCACAGAACGCCGCATCGAATTCGTCCCACCGGACTTCGATAGCATCGTCACGCACCATGTGCCGGGAACCCGCGATGCGCGTCCGGCATGCGGTGCCGAACCGGTGTCGGCCTCGCCGTCCCGCGCGTGCCGAGCAGCCTGCGATAGTCCGCGCGAATCAGGTTGTAGCATTCACACGCGTGATGTTCGAGGCCGTCGCGGTCGAGCACCGTGATGCGGCCGCGGCGCTGCCGGATCAGCCCGGCTTCCTGCAGGTTGCCCGCCGCTTCCGTCACGCCTTCGCGCCGCACGCCGAGCATGTTCGCGATCGTCTGCTGCGTGACGGCCAGTTCGTCGCCGTCGATGCGGTCATGCGCAAGCAGCAGCCAGCGGCTGAGCTGCTCGCTGACCGAGTGATGCCGGTTGCACAGCGCGCTGCGCGAGATCTGCGCCATCGCGGCCTGGCAGTAGTTGAGCAGCAGCCGGTAGGTTTCCGGCGAGCGCTCGAATTCGGCGCGCATCACGCAGCTCGGCACGCGATAGGCCATCCCGCCGATACGGACCTCGACCCGGAGCGACGCCGCGGCGCCGCCGACCATCGTCGCCAGCCCGACCACGCCTTCGCGGCCGACCTGCGCCACCTCGACCATCGCACCGTCCTCCATCAAGTGCTGCACCGACATCATCGACGTCGTCGGGAAATGCACGTGGCGCATCGGTTCGCCGACGCGGTCGAGCATCCCGGCCTTGATCCTGACCAGTTCGAGATGCGGTGCGATGGTGCGGATGCTGTCCTCGGGGAGGGCATCGAGGATGGCGTTCGCCGAGTAGCTCGAGTGAAGATGAAGCATGTCTGTATCCCTTTTATCGTCCGCGCCGCCTGCAGCCGCGTGCACGGAACTCGTTATCGCGATGCGTGCCCGGACTCATCGTGGTTGCGGCCCACAACCCTGATTCCGACCGACCATCGGCTTATCGCCGCCGGATCGAGTCGGCCGTCCCGTTTCGACACGCCAGCCCGAATAAGCGATTTACGTGCCAAACCATGCCCATCCTTAATATATGAATCACGCCTGATTTAGATCGACCGAATAACCGGCCTAAAAACAAAAAAAGCGTCTCATTTCCGGACACTCTTCCCGGTGGCGGACACTGCGTGCGATTTGACTGATCAATTCACCTGCATCGAACCGAGGCAGCCGCGCCGGTGCCGCACGGCTTGTCGGTCATATACTTACAGTCGATTTTCAATTGTTTCCATGATGTGCCGGACAGGACTCCGGTACGGCGCCGCGCCTCACACGGTTGTTTGAAACTGTCTCAAATTTGAATCGACGCACTAATTTCCGGCTCTGTCACCCAACGCACAGTTCGGATGCAATCCATTGATTTACAAAGACATTCTTGCTGGCGCCATTTATTTGTCAAACAATGTTCAATACTCACCACGCACTTTCCCCGTGCGATGCGCGCCTCCAACCCGATTGATTCGCGGCCGACACGGAATGAATGCGCCAAGTCACATTCAATTTCCGGATGATTAATTCCACGGAAATGAATCATTAAACCCGGATAACGTTTGCACCCGCCAAAATCGTCAAACTTTGTGAAATGACGCAATATGCAATTGATCGAATTCAATGGCGTGCTAGCCTTTTTGCCAGTATCGTCACTCCATTTTTGACGAACACAAGTCCGCACGATCGTGCGAATTCCCATTCCCGGGATATCGCCGCGACGACGCGTGACCGCCACCCTACGAGGATGCGCCGTGACTCTCCAGGCCCCTGACGCCGTCGTGTACGCGAACGGCATGATCGAGCTTTCCCACAGCTTCGACGCCAACCGCTTTCTCGCAGCCATCGACCGCGACGAGCTTGCGACGCTGGCCCCTCACCTTCAACTCGTCCACCTGAAATCCGGGCAAGTGCTCTGCGAGCCCGGCGAAATGCTCGCCGCGGTCTACCTGCCCGTCACGACCGCGATTTCGCTGCAGTACGTGTCGTCCGGCGGCATGACGCTGGAAGTCGCTGAGATCGGCAGCGAGAGCGTGGTGTGCGACGACGTGATCGGCGGCAGCGGCCGGATGCCCTGCCGCGCCGTGGCCTGCCGCGACGGTTTCGTCTACCGGCTCGACCGGCGCGTGTTCGCCGCCGCGTTCGACGCCTCACCGGTGATCCGCCATCTCGTGTTCGTCTGCGTGCGGCTGCTGATGGCGCAGGTCTCGCAGATCACGTTCTGCAGCCGTCATCACGTGCTCAAACATCAGTTATGCAGATGGTTCCTGCTCGCGTACGACCGGACCCGCAGCATCGAGATCCAGGTGACGCACAGCATGCTCGCGCAGATGCTCGGCGTGCGGCGCGAAACGGTCACCGATGCTGCCGGCGAAATCCAGAAGCTGGGCCTGATCCGGCAGTACCGGAGCTCGATCGAGCTCGCCGACCTCGCCGGCCTCGAAAAAATGTCGTGCGGCTGCCGCGCGATCGTGCGCGACGAGATGAAGCGCATCCTGTCGGCCGATTCGGGCGTGCCGGCCGCATCGCGCGGCTGATCGGCACGCCGCATCGGGACCGCGCGTGCACGCCGCGTGCGGTCCGGTGCCCTGCCGGGTCAGCTGTTTGTAGGGTGGCGAACAGAACGCCGTGCCTGCCAATGGTCTACTGATGCAGGACTGCCGGGGGGACGTCAGCGCGTGTCGCGCGTCTGCCCGAGCGGACGACACCACGCACGCCGGAGCAGCACGTGAAAAACGAAATCAGAACCATCCTGAAACACGTCGCCCATCTCGAAGCCGCGATCGATTCGATCGGCGACGGGGACGACCTCTACGAAGCGGGCCTTTCGTCACTCGACACGATCCAGCTGATGCTCGCGATCGAGAAGCAATTCAACATCGAGATTCCCGACGAGATGCTGAACCGCAACCTGTTCCGCAGCATCGACGCGCTCGCGGACACGATCACCACGCTGCAACGCACCGAGCATTCGGCATGAGCGCGCTGCTTCCCGAACTCGCGACCGACCGCGATGCGCGTCGGCTCGACGAGGCCGCGCATGCCGTCGCACAGATCGCCGCGCAGCACGCGGATGCGGTCGACCGCGACGCGCGCTGCCCCGTCGAGGCGATCGAGGCGATGCGCGCGCGCCGCCTGCTCGGCGCGATGGTGCCGACCCATCTCGGCGGTGTGGGCGCCACGCTGGAAGACATCGCGTCGGCCTGCTCGATTCTCGGCCAGGCCTGCGCATCGTCGGCAATGGTGTTCGCGATGCACCAGATCCAGGTCGCCTGCATCGTCAATCATGCCGCCGACCAGGGCTGGCACAAGCTGTTCCTGCAGCAGCTCGTGCGCCACCAGTGGCTGCTCGCATCGGCCACGTCGGAAGACGGCGTCGGCGGCAACCTGCGCGCGAGCCAGTGCGCGCTCGAAACCAGCGGCGGCGAGTTCCGGCTGCGCAAATCCGCGCCGACGATCTCGTATGGCGACTACGCGGACGGCATCCTCGCGACCGCACGACGCGATGCGGACGCGCCGGCTTCCGAGCAGGTGCTCGTCACGCTGCTGCGCGACGGCTACACGCTCACGCGCCGCGGCGAATGGGACACGCTCGGGATGCGCGGCACCTGCAGCAACGGCTTCGAGCTCGATGCGCAAGGCGCCGCCGTCCAGTGCCTGCCGGTGCCGTTCGCGAAGATCGCCGAGGAAACGATGGTGCCGGTGTCGCACATCCTGTGGGCCGCGGTCTGGATCGGCGTGGCCGGCGACGCGTTCCACCGCGCGCACCAGTTCTTCCGCGCCCAGGCCCGCCAGACCGACGGCGCACCGTCGCCCGCGTCGCGGCGCATCGCCGAATCGCTCGCGCTGATGCAGGCGATGCAGGCCCGCGTCGACACCGTGCTGCGCCTTCATGCGAATCCGGCGTCCCATTCGTGGTCGGCCGGCATGGCCCGGGCCGCCGAGATCAACACGCTGAAGACCTACGTGTCGACGACCGCGCTGGAAGTCGCGCACCAGGCGATGATGATCTGCGGGATGGCCGGCTACAAGCAGGGCACGCCGTTCAGCATCGGCCGCCACATTCGCGACCTGCATGCGGCGCCGCTGATGATCAGCAACGACCGCATTGCCGTCAACACCTCGAACCTGCTGCTCGCGCTGCGTCCTGCGACGCTGGAGAAACATACGTGAACGATCGCCTTGCCGTGCCCTCCGCCGCCTCCGCTCCCGCCGATGCACCGATCGATCGCGCGGGCGTCAACCCGCTGCGCGACGAACTGATCGACGCGGGCCTGCTGGTCTCGACCGGCATCCAGGGCCTGTTCGGCCGCAGCGAGCGATTCGAGCGCGTCGTCGAGGCGCTCGACGCGTTCGTGACGCGCCTCGGCGCCGACCAGCAGGCCGAAGTGCTGCGCTTCCCGCCGGCGATGAGCCGCACCGAGTTCGAGCGCAGCGAATACATGAAGAGCTTCCCGCAGCTCGCGGGCAGCGTGCATGCGTTCTGCGGCGACGAACACCAGCACCAGCGCGTACTGCAGTGCCTCGATCGCGGCGACGACTGGACGGAAAGCCAGAAGCCGACCTACGTCGTGATGACGCCCGCCGCGTGCTACCCGGTCTACCCCGTCGTCGCCCGCGCGGGTGCGCTGCCGGCCGACGGCAGGATCGTCGACGTCTTCTCGTACTGCTTCCGTCACGAGCCGTCGCTCGACCCGACCCGCATGCAGCTGTTCCGGATGCGCGAGTACGTGCGGATCGGCACGCCCGAGCAGATCGTGTCGTTCCGCGAGACCTGGATCGAACGCGGCACGCGGATGATCGAGGCGCTGCGCCTGCCCAACGCGATCGACCTCGCGAACGACCCGTTCTTCGGGCGCGGCGGCAAGATCGTCGCGAACAGCCAGCGCGAGCAGAACCTGAAGTTCGAGCTGCTGATCCCGATCGAGCACGACGATCGCCAGACCGCGTGCCTGAGCTTCAACTACCACATGGACCATTTCGGGCTGCTGTGGGACATCCGCACCGCGACGGGCGACGTCGCGCACACGGGCTGCGTCGGCTTCGGCCTCGAACGGCTCACGCTCGCGCTGTTCCGCCATCACGGCTTCGACATCGAGGCCTGGCCGCGCGAAGTCCGCGACGTGCTGTGGGGCACGCCATGAGATTCGTGTCCCGCGACGGCGAAGACGCGTCGTTCGACGATGTGCGCCACCGCGCGCGCCACTACCGGCCGCATCCGCTGCATAGCCAGGAGATGGTCTGGAAACAGACCAACTGCTACGTCGACATGTGGCTCGAGGTGCTCCGGTGGTGGGGCTTCAATCCGTACGCGGCGCTGCCGTTTACGATCGCGCTCGATTTCGAGGGTGACCAGTTCACGTTCTTCAAGTTTCCGCACGACGAACTGGAGCGGCTGTACGGCATCGTCGTGCAAGAGCATTCGATCTATGAGCCGCTCGACCAGCACATCGAGACGCAGGTTGCGCGCGGCCACCTGATGATCGTCGAGGTCGACGCGTGGTTCCTGCCCGATACGCGCGGCAGCAGCTACCGCACGCAGCACACGAAGACGACGATCGGCATCGATGCGATCGACCGCGCGAAGCGCCAGATCGGCTACTTCCACAACAGCGGCTATTACGTGGCCGAGGATTTCGACTACAACGGGCTCGTCGGCGGCAGCTCGCCGATGACGCTGCCGCCTTACGTGGAATGCGCGAAGCGGCGGTTTGCGCCGCTCGACGAGCGTGAGCTGTGCGAAACGTCGCTCGCCGCGCTGCAGCGCCACCTGCGACGCCTGCCGGTCGTCAACCCGATCGCCGCGTTCCGGCGGCAGTTGCAAACCGATGCGCGAACGCTCGCCGATTCGCCGCTCGAGCATTTCCACGCGTACTCGTTCAACTCGGTGCGGCAGCTCGGCGCGAATTTCGAGCTGTTCGGCCATTACGCGCGCTGGCTGCAGGCCAGCGGCTGCGTCGGGCCGTTCGCCGAGATCCGCGCCGCGTGCGAGCGCATCGCGTCCGAAGCGATGGTGCTCGAATTCCGGCTCGCACGCGCCTGCGCGCGCGGCAAGGAGGAGCGCGGCGACTCGACGCTCGAAGCGATCGAGGCCGCCTACGCGGACGTGGTGGCCTGTGCGCGGCAGATCGCCTTGCCGCTGCGGCACGTGAAGCCCGTGCGCAGCGAGTTCAGCGACAGCGCGGCACCCGTGCCGGCCATGCGGTGACGCGCACGCGTACCCTGCCCGCGTGGTCGATGCTGGCGACGGCCGCGGGGGCCGCGCGGGAGCCGCGCGACCTCCCGGCGGCC
>NZ_JAAGPC010000130.1:0-24024 GCF_017104595.1 Burkholderia sp. Tr-20390
TAGTCAGTGAGTGACCACTGTACGTTAGGTTATAGATGAGTGCTAGGCAGCCGACGCGCACACAGACCAACTACATGCCAACCACACTTTCCCTGCACCACGCGCTTCCGATCCGGCGGTCGGCGAGCCACCGCGCGTCGCGCGGGCGGCGCACCGGCGCGCCGAGCGACACGAGCTCCTGCGCGTAAGCAAGGCCTTCGGCGAGCGTGTCGTCGCTGTGCGCGACGCGGTCGACGAGGCCCAGCGCGAGCGCTTCGTCCGCGCTCACATGACGGCCCGTCAGCATCAGGTCGAGCGCGGCCTTCGCACCGATCAGGCGCGGCGCGCGCTGCGTGCCGCCCGCGCCGGGCAGCAGGCCGAGCGTGACTTCGGGCAGCCCGAGCTTCGTGCCGGGCACCGCGAGCCGGTAATGCGCGGCGAGCGCGACTTCGAGGCCGCCGCCGAGCGTCGCGCCGTGCAGCGCGACCACGACCGGCTTCGCGCCCGATTCGATCCGCTCGCATACATCAGGCAGCGACGGCGGCGCGATCGGCTTGCCGAACTCGCGGATGTCAGCGCCCGCGATGAAGTTGCGGCCGGCGCCGACGATCAGCACCGCACGGATCGCGTCGTCGGCCTGCGCGGCGTCGAGCGCGTCGGCGAGGCCGCGCCGCACCTCGGCGGACAGCGCGTTGACGGGCGGATGGTCGATCGTGACGACGAGCACCTTGTCGCGCCGTTCGCGCGTGACGGTGCCGGCCGGGCTGGCGGGGGAAGCGGGTGAATTCATCGTGTCTCCTTGACGCGGCGGCTGGTGCGTCGACGCCGGGCACCGGCCCCCGTCCCGCACGAAGCGGGACAAGATCCGGCCGTACGCCGGGCATGACCTGATTCTCGATTGATCTAGATTCATTGACAATTCCCTCCTGCTTTTACAAGCTGTCAAGTCCGACTTGACACTGAATGCTTCCGACCATTAACCGGGACGGATCAGGAGACGCGACGCATGGACCTGAACGCGCTGACGCTGCTCGTCGAGATCCTCGACGCCGGCAATCTCAGCAAGGCCGCGCAGCGGCTCAAGATGAGCCGCGCGAACGTCAGCTACCGGCTGAACCAGCTCGAGCGGTCGATCGGCCAGCAGCTCGTGCGGCGCACGACGCGGCGCATCGAGCCGACCGAGATCGGGCTGAAGCTGTACGAGCACGGCCGGCGCATCCGCAACGAACTGCTCGCCGCGCAGGAATCGGTGACGACGCTCGGCCAGGACCTGCAGGGCCGCGTGCGGCTGTCGGTGCCGAGCGGCTACGGGCAGATGGTGATGTCCGACTGGCTGCTCGCGTTCAAGCGGCTGCACCCAGGCATCGTGCTCGACGTCGTGTTCGAGAACCGCGTGGAAGACCTGATGCGCGACGAGATCGACATCGCGGTGCGCGTGATGCCGGAGCCGCCGCAGAACCTCGTCGCGCGCGACATGGGCGCGGTGCGCTACGTCGCGTGCGCGTCGGCCGCCTTCGCGGCCGAGCACGGGATGCCGGCGAGCCTCGGCGCGTTGTCGGCCGCCCCCGTCGTCACCGCGACGGTGATGGGCCGGCAGCTCAGGATCGCCGCGTATCTCGGCGACGAGCGCCATGAGGTGCTGCTCGAGCCCACGCTGGTTTCGGAGAACTTCCTGTTCCTGCGGCAGGCGATCCTCGGCGGGATCGGCGTCGGCATCGTGCCCGACTACGTGGTGCAGGACGACATCCGGCGCGGCACGGTCGTCACGTCGCTCGACGCGTACCGGCTCAGCATCTTCGGCACGCACATGTACATGCTCTACATGCCGAACCGGCACCACACGCGCGCGACGTCGACGTTCATAGAGTTCATCCTCGAACAGGCCGGAAAGACCGGCCGGGGCGGGCCCGGCGCGCTGCGTCAGGGTTTCCTGTCGGGTGACAAGCCGCCGGGCGCGCGGCGACAATAGCGCGCCGGGGCGGGCAGCCGCGTTGCGCCGGCACCGTCGCCTCCTTCGAATTCACTGCTGCCGAGGGTTCAATGTTCGACCGGATTCGTCCGCATTCGCGCTCCTGGACGCTGCTTGCCGCCGTCGCGCTCGTCGCGTTCAACACCGGCTGCACGTCCCCGTCCACGCCACCGTCGGGCGCGGTGGTGCCCGTCGCCGCCGCCTCGGGCGCCGCCGTGCCGCTGCCCGGCTTCCACGCGCCCGAGCTGTCGTCCGGCTGGACCGACAAGCCGGGCTGGACCTCGCAGCACTTCATGATCGCGGCCGCGAACCCGCTCGCGACGCAGGCCGGCTACGAGATGCTGAAAGCTGGCGGCACCGCGATCGACGCGGCGATCGCCACGCAGATGGTGCTCGCGCTCGTCGAGCCGCAATCGTCGGGGATCGGCGGCGGCGCGTTCCTGCTGTACTTCGACGGCAAGGCAACGCAGGCCTACGACGGCCGCGAAACCGCGCCGGCCGCCGCGACCGACCGCCTGTTCTACGGGCCGACCGGCCAGCCGATGAGCTTCTACGAAGGTGTCGTCGGCGGACGCTCGGTCGGCACGCCGGGCGTGCTGCGCATGCTCGACGCCGCGCATCGCGCGCACGGCAAGCTGCCGTGGCGCCGGCTGTTCCAGCCCGCGATCCGGCTCGCCGAGCACGGCTTCACGATCAGCCCGCGGCTCGCGACGCTGATCGCCAACGACAAGTACCTGAAGAACGACCCGGCCGCCCGTGCGTACTTCTACAACCCGGACGGCACGCCGAAGGCAGCCGGCACGGTGCTGAAGAACCCCGCGCTCGCGACCGTGCTGCGCCAGGTCGCCGACCGCGGCGCGAACGCGTTCTACAGCGGCGCGATCGCGCGCGACATCGTCACGAAGGTGCGCAAGCATCCGACCAACCCGGGCCTGCTGTCGCTGCAGGATCTCGCGCGCTACAAGGCGAAGGTGCGCGCGCCGCTGTGCGCCGACTACCGGCGCTCGGTCGTGTGCGGGATGCCGCCGCCGTCGTCGGGCGGCCTCGCGATCGCGCAGATGCTCGGCATCCTCGAAGCGATGCCCGACTGGCAGCAGATCGGCGCGCAGAAGCCGGTGCGCAACGACGCCGGCTACGAGCCGACACCGTTCGCCGCGCACCTGTTCAGCGAAGCCGGACGCCTCGCGTATGCGGACCGCGCGCGCTATGTCGCCGATCCCGATTTCGTGCCGCTGCCCGGTGGCAGCTGGGCGAGCCTCATCGACAAGACCTATCTCGCGCAGCGCGCGCACCTGATCGGCGACAGCAGCATGGGCGTGGCCCAAGCCGGCACGCCGCAGGGCGCGACGCTCGCGATGGCCGACGACCGCAGCCCCGAGCTGCCCTCGACGTCCGACATCGCGATCGTCGACCGCTACGGCCAGGCGCTGTCGATGACGACGAGCATCGAGGACGCGTTCGGTTCGCGGCTGATGGTGCGCGGCTTCATGCTGAACAACCAGCTCACCGATTTCTCGTTCGTGTCGAACGACAACGGCCGGCCGGTCGCGAACCGCGTGCAGGCCGGCAAGCGGCCGCGCTCGGCGATGTCGCCGGAGCTGGTGTTCGACAAGAAGACGAAGCAGGTGACGATGATCGTCGGCTCGGCCGGCGGCCCCGCGATCATCAACCACGTCGCGAAGACGCTGGTGGGCGTGCTCGACTGGGGGATGACGATGCAGCAGGCGATCGCGCTGCCGAACTTCGGGTCGATGAACGGGCCGACGCAGCTTGAACGCGGCCGCGTGTCGGAAGCACTCGCCGACGGACTGAAGGGCCGCGGGCACGACGTGCAGGTCGTCGAGATGAACTCGGGGCTGCAGGGGATCCAGCGGCTGAACGTGCAGGGGCAGACGGTGTGGTTCGGCGGCGCGGATCCGCGGCGGGAAGGGGTGGCGATGGGGGAATGAGGGTCCCCAAGCGTGGCGTGGCGGCGCGGCGCGCTACGCGATGTCGTCCGGCCGCCCGGCCGTGACGACGCGTTGACGTGCCCGATGCGCGCGGACCGCTCATTGTCCGCCCGCTCGGTCCATCCTGCGCATCGTGCTCGACACACGCATGTGTCCCGCACCATCCGCGTCAATTTCGTATTCGTCTGATCGACGGCCCTTGCGTCAATCCGTATAGTCCGCTGCTCGTATCGGCATAGTCCGATCCAGGCCGGTCGTCGGCATCGACGGCATGTTGCGGTCCCCCACAACGGCACCATCGCGCAGCCAACGAGCCGCCTGGAAGAAGACATGTCCGTATCGTGACGGCGCCTCGTCAGCCTGCGCCAACCATGCGACTCAATATCCCAAATTAATAAGGACTGCGACTCATACAATTACCAGCATCCCCCTCCGCTCTTCCGGTCACGCGCGCCGCGCCGCTTGCGCCACCCGCCTCTCGAAACTCGCCATCGCCATTGCCGTGCTTGCACCGGGCTACGGTCAGGCCGCCGATCTGGTGCTGGAGAATCTCATCGTCAATGGTGGTACGGGCGGCACGCCCACTGCCTCGGGAGCCGGCTCGATTGCCATCGGGCCCGGTGCGAAGGCAAACGGCGAGACCGGCGGCGATTACTCGGCCATCGCGATCGGCGCGGAGGCCAGCGCCAATGGCCAAGCCACGATTGCGATCGGTGAAAGGGCCAGCGTTCACGGCGACCGGTCGAGCGCGTTCGGCGTATCGTCGAGCGTCAATGCGAACCGCGCGCTCGCGCTCGGCGCGGACACGAAAGTGACCGCACACGATTCGGTGGCACTGGGCCAGGGCAGCGTCGCCGACCGCGCCAAGACCGTCTCGATCGGCCAAGCCGGCAACGAGCGCCAGCTCGTCAATCTCCGCGCCGGCACGAAGGACACCGACGCGGTCAACCTGTCGCAGCTCAAGCCGGTCGTCGAGGCGCTCGGCGGCGATGCCGCGATCAACGCGGACGGGAGCGTGCGCGGCCCGAACTACAAGATCGACGGCCAGTCGTTCAACGACGTCGGCAGTGCGCTGACGAATCTCGACGAACGCGCCAAGACCAACACGCAATCGATCACGACGCTCGACGGCCGCGTAACGAACGTCGAAGGCGACGTGAAATCCATCCGCATCGACGTCGACGATCTCGGCACGCGCCTCGACAACGGCGCCACCGGCCTCGTGCGCCAGGATCCCGCGAGCCTCGCGATCTCGATCGGCGCGAACAAGGGCGGCGCGTCGGTGAGCCTCGCCGGTACGGACGGTACGCGCGTACTGACCGGACTGTCGAACGGTGTCGACGACACCGACGCCGTGACCATCGCGCAGTTGAAGGCGACCGGCCTGATCGACCCGAACGGCAAACAGCTCGGTGCGCTCGTGTACGACGATCTGACACTCGCCCGCGCGACGCTCGGCGGTGTCGGCGGCACGCTGCTTGCCAACGTCGCGCCCGGCCTGATCGCAGCGGGCAGCCTGGAAGCCGTCAACGGCGGGCAACTCTTCACGATGCAGCAGAAAATCGACTTGCTCGATACGCGCCTGACGAACTTCGAGAACGACACACCCACGAGCCCACCGCCCGGCGGCAACCACGGCAACGACTTCGCGCAGCTCGGCGACGGCTCCGGCGCAACGGGATCGAACTCGCTTGCACTCGGGCAGAACTCGAAGGCATCCGGTGACGACAGTCTCACGCTCGGCAACAACTCGACGGCATCGGGCAACAACTCGGTCGCGCTCGGCAACAACTCCGTCGCCGATCGCGACGACACGGTCTCCGTCGGCGCACCGGGCCAGGAGCGGCAGATCACCAACGTCAAGGCCGGCACCGCGCCGACCGATGCCGTGAACGTGCAGCAGTTGCACGACCAGATCGGCAGCGTGCGTAACGACATCGACCACTATCGTCGCGACGCCAGCGGCGGCATCGCGTCCGCCGTCGCCATCGCGAACCTGCCGCAGGCGTCGCTGGCCGGCGAAAGCATGGTCTCGATCGCCGGCGGCACGTACAGCGGGCAGTCGGCCGTCGCGTTCGGCCTGTCCACCGCCACGCGCAACGGGCGCTGGGTGGTCAAGGCATCCGGTTCGACCAATACGCGCGGCACGGTTGCGGTCGGCGCCGGCGCCGGGTATCGCTGGTAAGTCGTCCTCTCGCAGTCGCCGGCATCATGCGACAGGGGCCGGGCTTCGCTCGACGCGAAGCCCGGCCCCTCTCTCGTTCGCGGTGCGGAGCAATCGACCTGCGTCGCGCCCCGGTGCGACTCGCAGCCTACCCCCGCCCCTTCCACGGCACGATCCGCCGTTCGACCCACCGCATCGCGAGATCGAACAGCCACGCGATCGCGCCGATGATCAGGATCCCCATCACGACGATGTCGGTGCGCAGGAAGCTCGACGCGTTGAGCACCATCTGCCCGAGCCCGGCCGTCGCGGCGACCATCTCGGCCGCGACGAGCGTCGTCCAGCCGAAGCCGATCGCGATCCGCAGCCCGGTGAGAATCTCCGGCAACGCGGCCGGCAGCACCACATGCCGCACGATCTGCGCGAAGCTGCCGCCGAGCGAATACGCGGCGTTGATCTGCTCGACCGTCGCCGCACGCACGCCGGCGCGCGCCGCCATCGCGATCGGCGCGAAGCACGCGAGGAAGATCACGACGAGCTTCGCCGTTTCGTCGATGCCGAACCAGATCACGACGAGCGGCAGGTACGCGAGCGGCGGCAGCGGCCGGTAGAACTCCAGCAGCGGATCGAGCACGCCGCGCGCGACGCGGCTCACGCCCATCAGGATGCCGGCCGGCACGCCGATCGCGGTCGCGAGCAGGAACGCGCCGAACACGCGCGCGGCGCTCCACAGCAGGTGCTCGGATAAAGGCAGCCCACCCTGAATGCGACCGTGCCAGGCATCGACGAACGCCGTCCACACGGCTTCCGGCGCGGGCAAGAACAGCGGCGGCAGCCACTGGCGATGCGTGGCGACCCACCACAGCACGGCCAGCGCCGCGACCGTCGCCGTGCTCAAGGCCGCCGTCTTCCCCTCCCCCGGCAACCGGTAGCGGCGCGACGACGGCGCACGACGTTCTACCGCTCGAGTCTGCGTGCGATCGCCCTGCTCGAAACCCGCGGCCGTCCCGTCGGCCGCCCACGAATCCTGCGTGCTCATGCTGTCCTGCCTGTGCAAAGTGCTGATCCGACCGCGTCCGACCGACGCGCCCTGTCGCGCGAGTTCGTGCATCACGCGGCCGCCTCGGCCGCTTCGTCGCGATGCAGGTACGCGATCAGCCGCTCGCGCCACGCGATGAAATCCGGTGAAGACTTCACCGCGCGCGCATCGCGCGATTCGACGTAGCGGCGCGCGAACGGCAGATCGAAGGTTTCCGCGATCCGGCCGGGGCCGGGCGTCATCACGACGAGACGCGTCGCGAGGAACAACGCCTCCTCGACATCATGCGTAATGAAGAACACCGTCTTGCCGGTGCGCGCCCACACGTCGAGCACGAGCGCCTGCATCGTGCCGCGCGTCATCGCGTCGAGCGCGCCCATCGGCTCGTCCATCAGCAGCACGCGCGGGTCGCTCGCGAGTGCGCGCGCGATGCCGACACGCTGCTGCATCCCGCCCGACAGCTCGTACACGCGCGCATGCGCATGACCGTCGAGCCCGACGAGCGCGAGCATCTCCCGCGCCCGCGCTTCACGCTCGGCCTTCGACACGCGCTCGAAGCGCAGCCCGAGCGCGACGTTGTCGAGCACGTCGAGCCACGGCAGCAGCGCATACTTCTGGAACACGACGCCGCGATCGGCGCCGGGGCCCGTGACCGGCACGCCGTCGACGCACACCTCACCGGTGGTCGGCGCGACGAAGCCGGCCATGCAGTTCAGCAGTGTCGTTTTCCCGCACCCGGACGCGCCGAGCGCGACGACGAATTCACCGGCATCGATGCGCAGGTCGACGCGCGCGAGCGCCTGCGTCGTCGGCCTGCCGCGCTCGCCCGGATAGGCAACCGATACCTGACGGACTTCCAGCGTGCTCATGCTCAGGACTCCGCGATGATCGCCGCTTAGCGCGCGGCCTTCTGCACGAACTGCGGATCGACGCCGGCCGAATAGTCGGCGAGCACCGTCTGGATCGTGCCTTGCGATTTGAGGAACGTGGCGGTCGCCGCCAGCGACTTCGCCGCGCCCGATTGCGCACCGCCGCCGAGCCACGTCGGCGACGCCTGCTCGGCCGCGGTCGGGAACGCATAGAGCGCGAGGCTGGCCGGCACGTCCTGCGCGTTCGCGCCCGACACCTTCGCGACCGCCGCGACCTGCGGCGAACCGACCTTCCACGCCGCCGCATGCGCGCGGTAGTCGGCATCGGCCGCCGCGAGCACCTTCACGAAGCGCGTGACGAACTCGGGGTTCTCGCGTGCGAACTTGCGGCTCACGACGAAGCCGTCGAAGGTCGCCTTGCCACTTTCTTTCGCGACCTGGCCGGACGTCGTCAGCACGGTGCCCGACTGCTTGACCTTCGCGAGCACCGGATCCCAGATGTAGGTCGCGTCGATGTCGCCGCGTGCCCATGCCGCCGCGACTTCGGGCGGACGCAGGTTGACGATCTTCACGTCGTTCGGATTGACGCCCGCGGCCTGCAGCGCGACGAGCGTGTGGAAATGCGACGTCGACACGAACGGCACGCCGATCTTCCTGCCCTTCAGCGATGCGACGTTCGTGACGCCCGAGCCGTTGCGCGCGACGAGCGCCTCGGCGTCGTTGATGTTGTCGAGCACCCAGAACAGCGAGATGTCGAGCCCCTGCGACAGCCCCGCCGCGATCGGGCTCGAGCCGGCTTCGCCGAGCTGCACGGAGCCCGACGCGAGTGCGCGGATCACGTCGGCGCCGCTGTCGAGCTTGCGGAACGTGACCTTGTAGCCGGTCGCCTTTTCGACTTCACCGCTCGCCTGCGCATAGCGCCACGGCACCACCATGTCCTGGTACGCGATCACGACTTCGCGCGTTTCGGCGTGCGCCGCGCCGAGCGCGGCAAAGGCGGTCAGCGCGACGACGGCGCGGCGGATGAAGCTGAAACGGGACATGCGGCTCTCCTTCGGAATGCGGGCATTGCTGCGGGAGAGCCGACTATAGGAGCTTTGCGCGCGGCGGGAGCGAACTTATCCTGCGAAGCTATCGATGCCGTTTCAGCTTTGCTTTCCATGCTCGACCGGATTGCGTGTCCGGTCGAGTGGCGATTGCCGTGCGAACGCAAGCACGGCGTCCGCACCAACGAAAAAGCCCGCATCGCTGCGGGCTTTGTCGGGTTCGCCGGAAGACGACGAAGCAAGGACGCTCAGACCACCCCGGCCCCATGCGCCTGCAGATCGGCGTGATAGCTCGAGCGCACCATCGCGCCGACGGCCGCGTGCGTGAAGCCCATCTTGTACGCCTCTTCCTCGTACATCTTGAACGTGTCCGGATGCACGTACGCCCGCACCGGCAGGTGGTGCTCGGACGGCTGCAGGTACTGCCCGATCGTCAGCATGTCGACGTCGTGCGCGCGCAGGTCGCGCATCACCTGCAGGATTTCCTCTTCGGTTTCGCCGAGGCCGACCATCAGGCCCGACTTCGTCGCGACGTCCGGATGCAGCGCCTTGAAGTCCTTCAGGAGCTTCAGCGAGTGCGCGTAGTCCGAACCCGGGCGCGCTTCCTTGTACAGGCGCGGCACCGTTTCGAGGTTGTGGTTCATCACATCCGGCGGCGCGGCGTTCAGGATCGAGATCGCACGGTCGAGACGGCCGCGGAAGTCCGGCGTCAGGATTTCGATGCGCGTTTCCGGCGACTGCTCGCGCACTTCGCGGATGCACTCGACGAAGTGGCCGGCGCCGCCGTCGCGCAGGTCGTCGCGGTCGACGCTCGTGATCACCACGTACTTGAGCTTCAGCGCGCCGATCGTGCGCGCGAGGTTCTTCGGCTCGTCCGGATCCAGCGGATCGGGGCGGCCATGGCCGACGTCGCAGAACGGGCAGCGGCGCGTGCACTTGTCGCCCATGATCATGAACGTCGCGGTGCCCTTGCCGAAGCATTCGCCGATGTTCGGGCAGCTCGCTTCCTCGCACACCGTATGCAGGTTGTGCTCGCGCAGGATCGTCTTGATCTCGTTGAAGCGCGAGCTGCCGGTGGCCGCCTTCACGCGGATCCACTCGGGCTTCTTCAGCTTCTCGATCGGAATGACCTTGATCGGGATGCGCGCCGTCTTCGCCTGCGCCTTCTGCTTGGCGGTCGGATCGTAGGCAGGGGTCGCGGCCGAATCGGCCGGTGCGGGGGAAGCGGTAACGTCAGTCATTCGAATGTTGTTCCAGTGCCTGCGGCTTGTCGGCGGCCGCGGATGCGCCGTCGAGGTTGGCGATCAGACGGCGCACCAGCGTGTGGGCGACGTCGTTCCAGTCGGCGGCAACCTCGAGGCTCGCCATGTCGACAGTTTCCAGTCCGGCATAGCCGCACGGGTTGATCGCAAGAAACGGGCGCAGATCCATCTTCACGTTCAGGCTCAGCCCGTGATAGCTGCAGCCGTTGCGGATCTTCAGGCCGAGGGCCGCGATTTTCGCGCCTTCGTGCACGCCGGACGCCACGTAGATCCCGGGCGCGCCCGCCTTGCGGACCGAAGCGAGATTATACGCCGCGAGGGTTTCGATCACGGCCTCCTCGATCTTCGTCACCAGCGTGCGCACCATCAGCTTGCGCCGGCGCAGGTCCAGCAGCAGGTACGCGACGATCTGGCCGGGGCCGTGGTAAGTGATTTGCCCGCCGCGGTCGACCTTCACGAGCGGCACGCCGCTGTCGGCCACCAGCAGGTGGGCCGGGTCGCCGGCCTGGCCGAGCGTGTAGACGGGCGGGTGCTCGACCAGCCAGATCTCGTCGCCGGTGTCGGCGGTGCGCGTGTCGGTGAACGCGCGCATCGCGTCGAAGCTCGCCTCGTAGGTCTCGACGCCCCGCCACCGCACGGTGACCGGCGGGGCCGGCTGATCCGGGGACCCGGCGGGCGATGCGGAAACGGCAACAGGCGTGGACACGATGGAAACCGGCGAAACGGACATGGGCGGTAGTTTACCGAAAACCCGTGGGTCTCGCCGGCCCTGGAGAGGGGACGGATCGCCGGTATCCGTCGGAGGAAATGATGGTCAGACGGTGCGCCATCCGTCGTGGAGCAGCGCGGTCACGCGTTCGCGCAGCCGTGCCAGCCCGCCGAGCGCGACTTCCCGGGGCGGCCGCGACACCGAGAACGCCACGCGCGTGCCCTCCCGGCCTTCCGCGCTGAGCCACAGCCGCTCGCCGCGGCGCAGCTTCAGCGTTTCGCCGTCGACCAGGAAGTAGTCGTTGACGTCGTTGCTGCGCGTCGCCCACACCGGCCCGCACTGCACCACCAGCCGCGTGCTGCGTTGTACCTTCATCGGCACGGTTTCGCCCGCGGGGATTTCGAACGTGATGCTTGAAGAAATTTCTTGCATGATCGACTCCGCCAATAAGTGCTTCGATAGCTACAATCGTAGTCACTTCAAGGCGTCCGACAAAACGACCAATTTTCACGTCGATGTGAGGAAAATTAGCAAATGGACCTCCGCCAGCTACCTGCGCTGAACGCGATTCGCGCGTTCGAAGCCGCCGCCCGTCACGAGAATTTCTCGCGCGCCGCCGACGAGCTGTACGTCACGCACGGCGCGGTCAGCCACCAGGTGCGCGCGCTCGAGGAGGAGCTCGGCATCCAGCTGTTCACGCGCAACGGCAAGCGGCTGTGCCTGACCGACGCCGGCATGCGCTACGCGCAGCAGATCCGCACCGCGCTGATGGTGATCGCCGACGCGACCCGCGACGTGCGCGCGAGCGATCGCGACCGGCGGCTCGTGGTGTCGATGCTGTCGTCGTTCGCCGCGCGCTTCATCACGCCGCGCATCGGCACGTTCATCGAGCGGCATCCGGAAATCGACGTCGAACTACAGTCGACCAACTCGCTCACCGATTTCGCGCGCGACGACGTCGATCTCGCGATCCGCTTCGGCCACGGCAGCTATCCGGGGCTGCATGTCGAGCCGCTGTTCGACGAGGTGTTCTTTCCGGCGTGCGCGCCGACGCTGAACGGCGGCAAGCTGCCGCAAACGCCCGCCGATCTCGTGCACTACAACCTGCTGCGCTCGGACGACGAGCTGTGGCGGCCGTGGTTCGACGCGGCCGGGCTCAAGACGCTGACCGAGCCGAAACGGGGGATTCTGTACCAGGATTCGTCGAACCTGCTGCTGGCCGCGATCGACGGCCAGGGCATCGCGCTGGTGCGCCGCTCGCTCGCGGTGCACGACCTGCTCGACGGGCGCATCGTGCGCCTGTTCGACATCGACGGGCCGAGCCCGTGGCACTATTTTTTCGTGTGTCCGCCGCCGCTCCTGAACACGCCGCGCGTGCAGGCGTTCAGGACCTGGCTGCTTCAGGAAGTCGCCGAATACAAGCGGCTGTGCGACGAGCTGGACGCGCGGCGCGCGGCGGGGAAGACCCCCGCCGAGTGCGCGCAGGAAGGAGGCTGGAAGGCGCTTAGAGTACGACCTTGACCATCGGATGGCCGGTCAGTGCGCGGTAGATGTTGTCGAGCTGTTCCTGGCTCGTCGCCCGCACGGTGATCGTGAGGCCCGTGTAATTACCGCCGCTCGACGCGCGCTCCTCGATCTTCTCGACATCGATCTCGTTGTCGTGAACGGCGACGACCTTGAAGATCGTGTCCTTGAACTCCGGGTGCGCCTTGCCCATGATCTTGATCGGGAAATCGCACGGGAACTCCAGCAGCGACTCCTTCCGGGTATCGATCGCGCCGGTCACCTCGATGGTTTTGGTCGGTTCGCTCATCATTTGCTCCGGGTTAGGTCAAACTGTTCAAACTCGCGCGCTTTCGCGCGCTGGTACGCGTCGTACAACGCCGCGAATACGGGGCCCGGCTTGCCGCCCTGCACGGGCAGATCGTCGAGCGACGTGACGGGCAGCACTTCCTTCGTGGCCGACGTGATCATGATTTCGTCGGCCGCGCGCAACTCCACTTCGCTGATCTCGCGTGCGACGAACGGGATCTTGCATTCGTCCGCCAGTTCCTCGATCAGCGCGTAGCGGATCCCCTCGAGGATCTTGTTGCTGCGCGGCGGCGCGAGCAGCTCGCCGTTCTTCACGATCCACACGTTCGACGACGAGCCTTCCGTCAGGTTGCCGTCGCGCAGCTGCAGCGTCTCGAACGCATCGCGTTCGGCCGCATGCTGCGCCATCAGCACGTTGCCGAGCAGCGAGATCGACTTGATGTCGCAATGCAGCCAGCGACGATCCTCGGCCGTCACGCAGCGCACGCCCCGCGCGCGTTCTTCGGCGGACGGCAGGCGCAGCGGGCTCGTCATCACGAACACCGTCGGCACCGCGTTCGCCGGGAACGCATGGCCGCGCTTCGCGACGCCGCGCGTCACCTGCAGGTAGACGAGCGCGTTGCCATCGCCGAGCCCTTCGGCATTCGCCGCGACCACGCGCTCGATCAACCCCCGCCAGCCCGCGTCGTCGTGCGGGCTCACGATGCCGATCTTCTTCAGGCTGCGCTCGAGCCGTGCCAGATGCTGCTCGATCCGGAACGGCACGTGCGCGCCGTCGTGCGCATAAACGGGGACAACTTCATACACACCGTCGCCGAAGATGAACCCGCGGTCGAGCACCGGTACACGGGCTTCCGACAGCGGCACCATTTCCTCCTGCGACGAGACGCTGAGGTAGACGATCGGTTCGAATTCGGCTTGGCTCATAGCTATGTCAGATGGGGATGAAGTCGCGAAAACAAAGGCCCGTCGTGCTTACTTCTTCTTGCTGAACATCAGCAGGATCGAGTCCCAGATACGCCCGAAGATACCCGCTTCCGGCACGGCCTGCAGCGCGACGACCGGGAATTCCGACAGCGTCTTGCCGTCGGCGACGATCTTCACGGTGCCGACCTGCTGGCCTTCCGCGAGCGGCGCGATCAGCGGCGCGTTGACGTCGACTTCCGTCTTGATCTTGTCGCCGAGGCCGCGCGGCACGGTCGCCCACTGGTCGGCCTTCACGCCGACCTGCACGGTGTTGTCCTTGCCCTTGTAGACGCGCGGCGTCGACATCGCCTGGCCGCCCTTGAACAGGCGCACCGAATCGAACGCGCTGTAGCCGTAGTTCAGCATCTTCATGCTGTCCTGCGTGCGCTCGCCTTCCTTCTGCTCGCCCATCATCACCGACACCAGGCGGCGCTGGCCGTCCACGCCCGGGATCGCACGCTTCGCCGACGCGATCAGGCAGTAGCCGGCCGCTTGCGTATGGCCCGTCTTCAGGCCGTCGACCGTCGGGTCGAGCCACAGCAGGCGGTTGCGGTTGCCCTGGCGGATGTTGTTGTACTTGAACTCCTTCTCCGAAAAGATGCTGTAGTACTGCGGAAAATCGCGGATCAGGTGCGCGGACAGCTTCGCGAGGTCGCCGGCCGTCGTGTAGTGGTTCGGGTCGGGCATGCCGTTCACGTCGGCGAAGTGCGTGCCCTTCATGCCGAGGCGCTGCGCCTCGTCGTTCATCAGCGTGACGAACTGCCCTTCGCTGCCGCCGACGAGTTCGGCCAGCGCGATCGCGGCGTCGTTGCCCGACTGGATGATCATCCCGTACACGAGGTCGTGCACCGACACCGGCTTGTTCGCCTCGATGAACATGCGCGACTCGTCGCGGCCGACGCGGCGCACGGCTTCGCTCGGCGTGACGATCTGCTCCATCGAGATCTTCTTCTTGTCGAGCGCCTCGAACACGAGGTACGCCGTCATCAGCTTCGTCAGCGACGCAGGCTCGACGCGTTCATCGGCATTGCCCGATGCGAGCACCGTGTTGCTGGTCGCATCGACGAGCACCCACGAGCGCGCATTCACGCCCGGCGGCGGCACCGCGCCCGGCATGTAGGTCGCGGGCGCGCCGGTGAACTGCTCGGTGGCGGCCGGCGCCGCATGCGCGGCCTTGGCCTTGGCGGCCGGCTTCGCCTCGGCGACGACGATCGTCGAGGCGAGCGCGACGGGCAGCATCACGCCGAGCGCGACGTTGCGCGCGGCGGTGCCGAAGGCGATGGAGGAAGCGAGGGACTTGAGGCCTTGGGGAGACAGACGCATGATCGATTCAGGCTGATGGCAGAAAGTGCGGTGCGAAACGCGCAGGGTTGAACGGCAAGGCGGCGGGCGTTTCGGGCACTCGCCCGAGATCGTCGGGCGACGCGAAACGCGCCGGTTGGACTCGTGCGGACGCGTTCGGTTCGCGGCCGTCGCGAGCGGGCGGACAGCGGCAAAACGAGCGCCGCAATGGGCCCAGCCGGGCCGCGGGCGACGCGGAATCCGGCCATTATACGTGGGCGCGCAGGGCGTTTTCGCGAACCTGGCGCCGGACAGTTGCGCATGCGCATCGGGCGCGGGGTGACGGCAAGCTGCCCGTCATCGCACGCGAAGGTGTGCGAAAGGCATGCGCAGGCGAGGTGGAAGTGAGGTGGCGCCGCACGGTGCGGCGCGATGTCGCGTGGGGAAAAGCGCGCGTCGGGCGAGGGCCGGAGGTCATGTGCACGAAGCGACGCAGGCTGCCGGCGTCATGCCGGCACCCGCGCACTGGCTAGCGCCATGCGTCGACGATGATGCGCTTCAGCACGTGCAGCTTGCGATGCAGGAAATGCTCGGCGCCGGGGATCACGACGACCGGCAGTTCCTGCGGCCGCGCCCAGTCGTACACGGAAGCGATCGGCACCGTGTCGTCGGTTTCGCCGTGGATCACGAGCGTGTTCTCGGGCACGTCGGCCACCTGCCAGCGGCTCGCGGCCGTGCCGACGAACACCATCCGCTCGATCGTCTCGCCCGCGTCGCGCAGCCGCTTCGCGACGTGCGACAGCACGAAGGTGCCGAACGAGAAGCCGGCGAGCACGAGCGGCAGGTCCGCATACGCGGGCTGCGCGCGCATGTGCGCGAGCACCGCGAGCAGGTCGTCGGCTTCGCCGGTGCCGTTGTCGTGCACGCCTTCGGTCGCGCCGACGCCGCGGAAGTTCGACCGGAACACGACGTAGTTCAGCTGCACGAGCGTGCGCGCGAGGGTTTGCGCGACCTTGTTGTCCATCGTGCCGCCGAACAGCGGATGCGGATGCGCGACGAGCGCGATGCCGCGCGGCGCGGCGCCGCTTTCGCGCACGGCGTCGGGAAGGTCGACGGCGATTTCGATCTGCCCGACCGGGCCCGCGATCAGCGACTTCTGCGTATGAACGTTCATTCGGCCGGCCCGCTCAGATCTTCAGGCGGTCGACGACCTTGCCGTCGCGCAGGTGCGATTCGACGATCTCGTCGATGTCGGCCTGGTCGACGTACGTGTACCACGTGCCTTCCGGATACACGACCATCACGGGCCCTTCCTCGCAGCGGTCGAGGCAGCCGGCCTTGTTGATGCGGACCTTGCCGGGCCCCGCGAGGCCGAGTTCCTTCACGCGCTTTTTCGCGTATTCCTGCATGGTCTGCGCGTCGCATTGCGCGCAGCTCGGGCGTTCGGCGCCCGGTTCGCGCTGGTTCAGGCAGAAGAAGACGTGGTGCTGGTAGTAGGAATCCATGATGGTGACGAGCGGCCCGGCGCGAGGCCGTGCGGAAAGAGGAGCGGTTGCCGCTGCGCGGGGCAGCGGAGGATGCGGACGATTATAGCGAGCGGCACGTGTCGCTGCCCGCGATAGCACCGCGGCCGCGCCGATGCCCCCGCATCAGCGGCGCAGCACGGCCGGCAGCCATGCATGCTCGACGCGCTGGCCGAGCCAGATCAGCGCCGCGTAGGGCCAGATCCAAGCGAGCCAGCGTGCGAGGCTGTTGAAGTGCACGTAGCGACCCTGCCGCCAGCCCGACAGCGTGAAGTCGAAGAACGGATTGACCGGCAGCAGGTTCACGAGCGCCACGCCGGCCAGCAGCGCGAGCGCCGCAAGCGTCGCGCGCCAGGTCGCCGGCACGTGCAGCGCGACGAGCGCGGCCGCGAAGCCGAGCTCGATCCCGAGCCGCGCGCCGGGCGTCGCCCACACGACGACGAGGCCGGTGGCCGACTGCATGAACGTCGCGGCCGCCTTCAGCACGAGCGTCGCGATGACGAGCGCGATCAGGAGCCGGATGCGCGGCGCGCGCGGCCGCATCGCGAGCGACGCGATCGTCAGCGCGGCGAACAGCATCAACCCGCCGAGCGCGGCCTCCCAACCGGAGTCGGACAGCCAGCCGTCGACGCGCTCCGGCCATTCGCCCACGCGCCACGCGGCCGGCAGCCACGCGAGCAGCGCGTCCTGCATCGACACGTCGGCGCGCTCCCACAGCGCGGCCGGCCAGTCGCCGATGCCGAACAGGAACGGCGACGGAAACAGGATCGCGAACGGCCACAGCCCGGCGAGCAGCAGCGGCGTCGCGCCGTCGTCCTCGAACCACGCGAAACGCAGCCGGCGCAGCGCGCCGCGATCGAGCAGCGCACCGGTGGCCGGCGCGACGAGCGCGGCGCCCAGCAGCGCGCCGAGCGCGTTGGACGCGAGATCGAGATTCGACGCGACGCGCGTCGGCAGGTAGGTTTGCAGCGCTTCCATCGCGCCCGACAGCAGCATGCCGAGCCCGGCCGCGATCAGCGTCGCGGCCACGCCGCGCCAGCGCGGGTGCAGTGCGAGCACGGCAAGCGCGCCGAACGGCATGTAGCCGAGCACGTTCGTGACCACGTCGAACGCGGTCACGTAGCGCTGCATCGGCGCGAACAGGTAGTCGAACGGCCCGATGCCGAGCGACACCCAGCCTGCGAAGGGATACAGCGATGCGTAGACGATGAGTGCCGCGTAAGCGGCAAAGGCCTGCCGCGCGAGCGGCGATGCACGCGGGGTGCCGGTCGCGCTCATCGCGGCTGCGCGGCACGCGTCACGGCGTGCCCGCGTACGCCTGCATGCCGACCCACGCGGCGATCTGCGACACGAGCTGGTCGCTCGCCGTCGCGAGCGCGCGGGCGCCGCCCGCCGCGTCCGGCGTGCTGGACGGCGCGCGTGCAACGAACGTGCGCTGGCCGAGCACCTTGCCGTCCAGCATCAGCGTCGCGCGCGCGGTGACGGCGCCGTGGCTCTGCGACTGGCCGTCGAACACCTGTTCGAATTCGTTCAGGTCGACCTTGAGCGTCGGCGCGCGCACGCCGTCGGAGCCTTCGAGCACCGTGCCGCGCGACGACAGCGCGCCGCGCAGCCGCTGCGTGAGCAGTTGCGCGGGCGGCGCGGTCCAGCGGCTGTCGCGATAGGCGGCCACGTGCTGCGCGTCCACGTATGCGAGGCGGTAGGCGAATTTGTCGGAGTCGAGCGCGTCGGGCGCGGCGACGTCGAGCACCTTCAGCGCGGGGCCCGGGCCTGCGGTCACGACGGACGTGGCCGGCCCGAGGTCATAGCGGACATTCGACAGCACCGCGCTGTTGCCGGCGCAGCCGGCCGCGAGCGACAGCGTCAGCACGGCAAGCGCGGCCGCGGCGGGACGCAGCCCGCGGTCAAGGATTCGTGGCATGGCGTGTTCCTGCATGATGTTTCCGGTTTCGATGGGTGTCACTGCCCGGCCGTTGCACCCGGCCAGACGAAGCCCGGCTCGCCGGGCCCCGGCGCCGCGCCGGGCGAACCGAACAACAGACTGCGCGGATTGCGGCCAAGTTCACCGGCCACGTCCTTCAATTGCCGCGACGCGTCGCCGACGCTGCCGGCGAGCGCGTTGAAACGCGGCAGCGTGTCGTACTGCACGCGCGTGTTGAGACCGTTCAGCGCGACGCTGATCTGCTCGGCGGCCGTGCCGGCCTTGTTCAGGTTCGACACGAGCGGCCCGTTCGGCTGCAGCAGCGTGTTCGCCGACGCCATCGCGCGGTTCACCTCGTGCATCGTTTCCGGCAGCGCAGTGACCGCCGGGCCGAGCTGCTTCGTCAGCGTGGCGGCGCCATCGGCCGCGTGCTGCAGGCTTTCGGCGGTCGCGCGCAACTGCTCGCGCATCTCGGGCGACATCAGCGCATTCGCGCTCTTCGCGGCCAGTTCGAGCTGCCGCAGCAGCACGTCGCCGCGCTCCTGGATCTGGTCGAACAGGCTCGGCCGCATCGGGATCTGCGCGATCGCCTTCGGCGACGACGGCAGCGGCGCCAGGTCGCGGCCCGTGTCCTCGAGCTGCACGAACGCGATGCCCGTCACGCCCTGGAAGCCGAGGCTGCCGTAGGTCGACTGCGTGATCGGCGCGTCATGGTCGACGAGAATGCGGATCCGGATCTGGCCCGGATGCGTGCGATCGAAACCGATCGACTGCACCTTGCCGACGTCGAGGCCGCGAAAGCGCACGGCCGCGTCCGGGAACAGGCCCGTCACGTTGGTCCGCGCGAGCAGGTCGTACGGCACGCGCACGGTGCGGTCGACGTTGAACCAGAACACGGTGCCCGCGATCGCGAGCGTCAACGCGATCGTGAACAGGCCGGCCCAGAACGCATGTGATTTGTTTTCCATTCGCGGATTCCTTCGTGCCTACAGCTCGACGCTCGACAGCGCCGGTTCGAGGGCCGCCTTCGGCAGCTTCGCGCGCCGCTCGGGCGGCAGCGCCTGCAATGCGCGGCGCCCGCGCAGCCCCAGGAAATATTCGTGGATGAACGGATGGTCGACGTTCGCGGCCTCCTCGACCGGCGCGGCGACCAGCACCTTGCGGTCGGCCAGCACCGCGACGCGTGTCGACAGCGCGACCATCGTGTCGAGATCGTGCGTCACCATCACGACGGTCAGCCCGAGCGTGCGGTGCAGCGTCGCGATCAGCTCGACGAATTCGTCCGACGCCTGCGGATCGAGGCCGGCCGTCGGCTCGTCGAGGAACAGCAGCTCGGGCTCGAGCGCGATCGCGCGCGCGATGCCCACCCGCTTGACCATCCCGCCCGACAGCGCGGCCGGCATCTTCGACGCGTGCTTGCACGGCAGCCCGACCATCTCGAGCTTCAGCATCACGATGTCGTGCAGCAGGTCCGGCGGCACGCGGCCGAGCTCGCGCAGCGGCTGCGCGACGTTGTCGAACACCGTCATCGACGAGAACAGCGCGCCCTGCTGGAACAGCATCCCGGAGCGCGTGCGCATCATCCGCGCGCTCGCGTCGTCGATCGTCGCGGTATCTTCGCCGAATACCTTGATCGTGCCCGATGTCGGCCGCTCGAGGCCGAGGATCTGCCGCACGAGCGTGGTCTTGCCGGAGCCCGAGCCGCCGACGATCGACACGATCTCGCCGCGCCGCACGTCGAAGTCGAGCTTCTGGTGAATGATGTTGCGCCCGTAGCGCTTGGTCAGGTTGCGCACCTCGATCACGAGGTCGCCGCCGTCGGCCGCCGCGGCCGGCCGGGTGCCGACCGAGCCGGCGCCGATGGCCGCGGCATGCGCGGTCGTTTCGTTCGATGCGTTCATCCGAGCCCCACGTTCTGGAACAGGATCGCGAACACCGCGTCGGCGAGGATCACGACCGTGATCGACGTCACGACCGACGTGGTCGTGCCTTCGCCGAGGCTCTGCGAGTTCGCCTTGATCCGGAAGCCGAAATGGCAGGCGACCAGCGCGATCAGCATGCCGAACACGACGCCCTTGCCCACCCCGATGTACAGGTTCGCGATTGGCACGACGCCCGGCAGCGAGCGCACGAAATAGTTGACGTCGATGCCGAGCACGAGCTTCGCGGCGAGCGCGCCGCCCGTCAGCGCGATGATGTTGGTCCACATCACGAGCAGCGGCATCGCGATGCCGAGCGCGAGCACGCGCGGCAGGATCAGCCGCAGCCCGTGCGGGATGCCCATCACGCGCATCGCGTCGAGCTCCTCGGTCACACGCATCACGCCGATCTGCGCGGTGATCGCCGAGCCCGAGCGGCCGGCGACGAGAATCGCCGACAGCACCGGGCCGAGCTCGCGGATCACCGACAGCCCGAGGATGTTCACGATGTAGCGGTTCGCGCCGAACATCTGCAGCTGCTGCGCGGACAGGTAGCTGAGCACGATGCCGATCAGGAACGCGACGAGCGCGGTGATCGGCAGCGCCTGCGCGCCGGCGCTGTAGATGTTCGCCGAGGTTTCCTTCCACGGCATCGTCTTCGGGCGGCGCAGCACCGACAGTGCATCGAGGATCACGAGGCCGAACATCGCGATACCGCCCTTCAGGTGTTCGCCGAACGCGAACAGCATGAAGCCGAAGCGCGTGATCGGGCCGAAGCGCACCACGCGCTCGGGCGCCTCGCGCTCGCTGTCGAGCCGCTCGATGCGCTCGAAGATCGTGCGCTGGGTCACGCTCAGCGCGACGCCGGCCGGCAGCTTGCGGCCCCACACGCGCCACAGCGCCTGGCCGCCGACGTGGTCGAGCCGCTCGATGCCCGACAGATCCCATTCGCTCACGCGCCCGGACGCGATGCTCGCGATACGGCGCGCCACCGCGCCGCGATTGCGTGCAAGCGCGAGCGCGGTCCACTGGCCGTACAGGCGCACCGTCTGGCCCTGGCCGCCGGCGTCGACCGACAGGCCGGGAGGAGTCTCGAAGTCCAAGGGCAGGTTGTTTGCAAAAAGGTGACAGCGGCCATTGTAGCGAACCGCCCGACGACGCGACGTGAGGATTTCCGTGGGGCGCCTGGCCGCGGGCGACTGGCCGGGGCGCCTGACCGGAGCGCCTGCCCCGGGAGCCGCGTGGAAGCCGCCGCCCCCCGGCCCGTTGCCGGCTTCATCACCTTTCATTCTTCCGTCACGATTCCTTTCGATACTCTCACGCGCCGCACATCAGGCCGTCGGCGCCCCGCGCCGCCAATCGTTGCGACTCTCGCCTTTCATAAAACAGAACACCGAACAGGACAACCGATGCGTCTCCCCCTGCTTTCCCGCCGTCGCGTGCCGGCCATCGCCGCGCTCGCCAGCCTCGCCTTCATCCTCGCCGCCTGTGGCGGCGACGACGTCACCTCGCCGCCCGCGACGCCGCCGGCGGCCCAGGCGCCCGTCGGCACGACGGCCACGCTCGCCCTGCTCGAGACGACCGACCTGCACACCAACGTGCTGTCGTATGACTATTTCAAGCTCGCCGCCGACAACTCGCTCGGCTTCGAGCGCGTGTCGACGCTGATCGCGCAAGCGCGCGCGCAGTATCCGAACACGCTGCTGCTCGACAACGGCGACACGATCCAGGGCACCGCGCTGTCGGACTACCAGGCGCTCGTGAAGCCGGTCGGCTGCGACCAGACGCTCGCGATCTACAAGGTGATGAACGCGGCGAAATTCGACGGCGGCGGGATCGGCAACCACGAATTCAACTACGGGCTGCCGTACCTGTCGCAGGTGACCGGCAACACGTTCGAGGTCGACGGCCTGCCGGCGCCGGCCCAGCAGAAAAAGTGCGCGGGCCCGAACTTCCCGCAGGTGCTCGCGAACGTGATCAGCGCGAAGACCAACGCGCCGCTGTTCACGCCGTACACGATCCTGACCCGCACCGTGACCGCGACGACGCCGGACGGCAAGACGGTCAGCGCGCCCGTGAAGATCGGCATCATCGGCTTCACGCCGCCCGCGATCATGAGCTGGGACAAGCGCTGGCTCGACGGCAAGGTCTATACGACCGGCCTGAAGGAAGCCGCCGAGAAGTACATTCCGGAGATGCGCGCGAAGGGCGCCGATCTCGTCGTCGCGATCTCGCACGGCGGCCTCGACAATTCCGCGTATTCGCCGACGATGGAGAACGGCAGCTGGTGGCTGTCGAAGGTGACCGGCATCGACGCGATGCTGATCGGCCACTCGCACCAGGTGTTCCCGGACGCGAACAGCACCGTGTCGCAGTTCAACCTGCCGGGCGTCGACAAGGTCAAGGGCACCGTCAACGGCGTGCCGACCGTGATGGCCAACTACTGGGGCAAGCACCTCGGCGTGATCAAGCTCGGCCTGAAGTTCGACGGCAAGACATGGAGCGTCGACAAGTCGCAGACGACCGTCGAGGCGCGGCCGATCCAGAACGCCGACAAGAGCTACGTCGCGGCCGATCCGTCCGTGTCCGCCGCGATCGCCGCCGAGCACCAGGCGACGATCGACTACGTGAAGACGCCGATCGGCTCGACCGACTACCGGATGAACTCGTACTTCGCCGATGTCGGCGATCCGGGCGCGATCCAGATCGTCAACGAGGCGCAGGCCGACTACGTGAAGACCTACGTGCAGGCGAACCTGCCGCAATACGCGTCGCTGCCGGTGCTGTCGGTCAGCGCGCCGTTCAAGAGCGGCTTCGGCGGCGGCACCGACTACACCGACGTCGCGCCGGGCGCACTCGCGATCAACAACGCGGCCGACCTGTACCTGTACCCGAACACCGTGTACGCGGTGAAGGTGAGCGGCGCCGACGTGAAGAACTGGCTCGAAACGGCCGCGAAGCGCTTCAACCGCATCGACCCGACCAAGGCGACCGTGCAACCGCTCGTCAGCACGTTCCCCGGCTACAACTTCGACATGTTCACGTCGGCCGATCTCGCGTATGAAATCGACGTCACGCAGCCGGTCGGCAGCCGGATCAAGAACCTGACGTACAAGGGTGCGGCGATCGACCCGAACGCGCAGTTCATCGTCGCGACCAACAACTACCGCGCGAGCGGCGGCGGCAACTTCCCCGGCCTCGACGGCAGCAAGACGATCTTCGCGTCGCCCGACGCGAACCGCGACGTGCTGATCGCGTTCGTCAAGAAGCGCGGCGCCATCACGCGCGTGGCCGACGGCGCACAGCGCAGCTGGCGCTTCACGAAGCTCGCGAGTTCGGTCGCGCACGTGCAGTTCGCGTCCGCGCCGAACCGCCTCGGCGACGCGGCGGCCGCCGGCCTGACCGGCATCACGCAGGTCGCGGCCGACGACGGCTCGGGCAAGAACCTCGCCACTTACGAAATCGACCTCACGCAATGAGACCCGCGATGCAACCGATCCGGACGATGCGGCCGGCCGAAACCGGCCTCGCCGCCGCCGCGCGGCGCCTGCTGCGCGCGAAACTCCCGCCGGCCGCGCTGCTCGCGGCGGCGGCCGTGACCGTTGCGGCCGTCGTC